>JAPKZC010000530.1 GCA_026394025.1 Candidatus Solibacter sp. | reverse complement strand
GAACCGTCTTATCGGAAAGTGGGTCGGCGCCATGCAGTCCCGATCGGGGCACTGAGCAGGTCACTGTCGCGCCATACGTTTACTCGCCGAATCGCCCGGCAACTCCCTCGCCGCCGCACTCCTCGCCGAGTCCCCGGCCGCCAAACTCCTCACCCGCGTCCAGCGCCGGATCACCGCCTTCGAACGTACCTGGCGCCGTGCCAATACAGAACTCCCCCGCGCCCGCGCACAAGCCGAGCCCGCCCCCGGCGAATTCGCTTCGTTCCGCCAAACCGGCAACGCCGCCCTCCCCGACTCCCCGGAAGCCCCCGCCTCGTCCCGGGACTGGCCACCCAGAGACCAGAAAACCGGCCGGCCTTGGTACTTCGCCGGCTGAAAGCCCGCGGCGGAAGGGCTTGGCTACCAAGCCTGGAGCCCGGCTGAGCGGCCCCATCTTCAAGCGCGGAAGGGGGCATTTGACCCTTCCCCGCAACACCTGTGAGACGAATTCACGGATTGACCGCGCAAGTTATTCGAACTAAAATGGATGTCAGCTAAAACCAGTCCTTGTCCCAGGAAACGGTGAGTCGTATGAACGCTACACGCCTTTCGATCTCCGTGCTGTCGCTGTCTTTGCTCGCCGGCATCTCCGCCGTGGCGCAGGACAAGCAGAAAGTCGGCTCTTCACCACGCGAAACCGTTGCCCGGCCGATGACCGAGAAGGAACGGAAGAAGAAGGAAGAGAAGCTCCGCAAGGAGTTGGAGACGCCTTACCGCAAGTGGCTCAACGAGGACGTGGCCTACATCATCACCGACGAGGAGCGAACGGCGTTCAAACGGTTGCAGACCGACGAAGAGCGCGAGCAGTTCATTGAGCAGTTCTGGCTGCGGCGCGACCCGACGCCGGATTCCATCGAAAACGAGTTCAAGGAAGAGCACTACCGGCGCATCGCCTACACCAACGAGAACTTCGCTTCGGGCATCCCGGGGTGGAAGACCGATCGCGGGCGGATTTACATCACCTACGGCCCGCCGGACGAACGGCACCACCTCCACGTTCCCCTTCGAGACGTGGCGCTACCGCTACCTCGAAGGCGTGGGCAGCGACATCATTATTGAGTTTGTGGATCCAACAATGTCGGGCGAGTACCGCATGACCATGGACCCCTCGGAAAAGGATGCGCTGCTGTACGTCCCGGGCGCCGGCCTCACCATGATGGAACAGATGGGGATGAGCAGCAAGACCGACCGCTTCAACCGCACCGATGGCACGCATTTAGGCGTACCGTTCGGGGCGGAAACCGAGAAGATGAACCAGTTCAACCGGTTGGAGCAGTTCGCCAAGTTGCAGCGTCCGCCACCCGTCAAGTTCAAAGATCTGGAAGCCGCTGTGAATTCGCGGATCAGCTACAACATTCTGCCGATGAAGGTACGCGCGGACTTCTTCCCGTTGACGGAAGCCAGCGTGCTGACCTTCGTGACCCTGCAATTCGACAATAAGGATTTGCAGTTCCATGCCAAGGACGGCGTTCAGAAGGCGGCGGTGAACATTTTCGGCAAGGTCAGCACCATGACGCGCCGCATCGTGACCAACTTCGAGGATACGGTGGAAGTCACCAGCCCGCCGGAGTACCTGCAACAGATGGCGCAGCGCAAGTCGATCTACAACAAGAGCGTGCCGTTGGCCCCAGGCACATACCGCTTGAATGTAGTAGCCAAGGACGTGGTGGGCGGCAACCTGAACAGCTACGAAGTGGCGCTGGTGGTTCCGCGGATGGACAACGAGAAGCTGATGGCGAGCAATATCGTGCTGGCGGACCTGATTGAGCATGTCCCCACCAAGAGCATCGGGATGGGGCAGTTCGTGATCGGGACGTCGAAAGTGCGCCCGCGCGTGGACGACATCTTCAAGCGCGACGAGAAGATGGGGATCTACTTTAAGATCTACAACTGCGGGACGTATGGGGAGAACCGGATACCAGAAGGTGAAGTGTCTTACGAGGTGACCAAAAACGGCACCAACGAGAAGATTTTCGAAACCACCGAGGATGTCTCGAAGATTCCGGGCGCATCGGCCAACCAGGTAACAATTGAAAAACTATTGCCCCTAAAGGACCTGTTGCCAGGGCAGTATACGTTGCGAGTGAAAATTACCGACAAATTCCGTAAACAGGTACTCACCCCTTCAGCCCAATTTACGGTAACCTAGGGGTAAGCGGGGTTCCCCCCGCTCCATAGAGCGTCGTTTGATGCTGGAAGTACGGACGCACAGAACGGTAGCTTCGCTGGTGCTCGCGGCTGCGGTGTATCTTACCGGCGCGGCGCCTGGGCAAGCCGCCACACCGCTTCGTATGTCGGGCGCCATCACGGGTTTCGTGACCGACGCCGCTGGGGTACCGCAGATGGGCGCGGCGGTTATCCTCTTTAACCGTCAGGAGCGCCAGTTCGAGCGGGCACTCACCGACGGTCGCGGCGCTTTCCGGTTCCTCGGGCTGACGCCAGATCTCTACTCCATCAAAGTCACCCTGGCGGCGTTCGTGCCCGCGATGAAGAAGGGCATCCTCGTGCAACCTGGGATGGCGAGCGTGCTGAACGTCAACCTGAACACGCTTTACAGCTCGATTCAGTTTGCCTTCCCGCCGATTGAAAACGGCAGCCTGATGAGCGATGAGTGGAAGTGGGTGCTGCGTAGCGCTTCGCCCACGCGGCCCGTGCTGCGCTTCAACGGCGATGCCGTGGCGCGGAGCACGGCGCCCAAGGCCCCGCGCCGGGCAGCGGTGTTTAGCGATACGCGCGGGGTATTTAAGGTGTCGGCCGGCGAAGGGTCGCTCGCTTCCGGTATCGGCAATGAGGCGGACCTGGGGACGGCGTTCGCGCTGGCCACGTCGCTCTACGGGAACAATATGCTGCAAGTGAGCGGCAACCTGGGCTACGGATCGCAGACCGGTGTGCCGACGGCGGCGTTCCGCACCAGCTACAGCCGCAACCTGGGCGGCGGGAATCCGGAAGTGTCGGTGACCATGCGTCAGTTGTACCTGCCGGGCCGGTTAGGCGCGGCGCTGGCGGGAAACGAGAGCGCGCTGCCCATGCTCCGGACCATGGCCATGAGCTTCGACGATCGCGCGGAACTGACCGATCGACTTTCGGTGCAGTACGGGTTCACGCTGAATTCCGTGTCCTTCCTGGATCATTTGAATTACGCCAGTCCCTATGCGCGTGTGACGTACTCGCTGGGCGAAAACGGCGACTTGGCGTTCGCCTACACCTCGGGCGACGCGCGTCCGGATCTGGCCGGCAAGGGACAACACAGCGCGGATTTACAGCACGAGTTGAACACCCTGGGATTGTTCCCGCGGATCAGTTTGCGGGACGGGCGGCCAAAGATCCAGCGCGGTGAGAATTTCGAGTTGGGCTACACCCGCAAGATGGGCTCCCGCACCTACCAGGTGTCCACCTACCGCGAGAACGTGAGGAATGCCGCGCTATCGCTGGTCGCACCGGCGGGGATGTACACGGGCGGCGACATTCTGCCCGACCTGTTTACCGGAACTTCCACGTTTAACGCCGGCGATTTTCGCAGCACCGGCTATACGGCCGCGGTTACACAAAGCCTGGGCGAGCACTTGACCGCTACCGTCATGTACGGATCGATGGGCGCGCTCACGGCGTCCAATCGGGAGATCGTCAGCGACAGTCCGGATGAGTTGCGGAATATGATTCGCGCCGGACGCCGTAAGGCGGCCACGGCGCGGGTGACTGCCACGGCCCCCTGGACCGGCACGCACCTGATCGCCAGCTACCAGGTGACCGGCGATCATCGCTGGGCCTCGCCGGGACACGGCTACAGCACGGCTTCGGTGCGGCAGATGCCGGGTTTGAACCTGTACGTGCGCCAGTCCATCCCCGGGTTGAGCATGTTGCCGTGGCGCATGGAAGCTACGGCGGATCTGCGCAATCTGCTGGCGCAAGGGTACCTTTCACTCGGCATCGCGGGCGGGCAGCAGTTGCTGTTGGTGGAGACTCCACGCAGCGTCCGCGGCGGATTGAGTTTCATTTTCTAAGTGAGTCCCTCAGATCCGAGCCGGGCCCAAAGGGCACCCCGTGAGGGAGCGATCTTCGAACAGCCGGGCGGCTTTCCGCGCATCGATTCCCACCAGCATTTCACTCGCGAGTACCTGCCCTCCCTGCTGTTCCCCATTCTCAAGCGCAATCGGTTTGACGCGTCGGTTGTCGTCGCGAACGTCCCGAGCGTCGAGGAGACGCGATGGCTGCTGGGGCTCGCCGCGGAGCACGATTTCATTCGCGCGGTGGTGGGCTGGGCGGACCTGGCCGACCCGCGCGTGGGCCAGGTGCTGGACGAGTATCAGCGGCATCCCAAGTTCCGCGGAGTCTGCTATTGGTTTGCAGGTCAACTGCCGCCAGGGCTCGGTGAACTGGAACGGCGGGACCTTACGCTGGATGTCGGTGCGGGTTTCACCCCGGCTCTCGCGGAAGGGTTTCCGCGCCTGCGGGTGGCGATTGATCATATGGGGACGCGCCGAGGTGCGGCCGCACCCTCCCTGGCACTTTATCCGAGTGTCTACGCCAAGATTAGTGGGCTGATCACGGAGGCACCCACGCAGTGGAAGGCGGCGGAGTTCCAGCCGGCGGTCCGGCAGGCGCTGGCGGCGTTTGGCCCTGAACGCGTGATGTATGGCAGCGACTGGCCCAGCTACCTGCCGTTGGGGACCTGGAAAGAGGCGCTGGCGGCGTTCACGCAGGCAATCGGCCCGCAGACCATGGAGACGCGCGAGCAACTGCTGGGCGGCACGGCGCGCCGCTTCTACCGGATCGAAGCGGGGGACGCGGCTTGAGGTTCAGAGACCTGGCTCGGAAGGGCGCGGCCTCCAACCTGGCGGCCTCCCTCGTGCTTGCGGCTTTTCCAACGGCCTCCACTACGGCCCGCTCTATCTGGCGCTGGCGCTGGGCGCGGCGGCCGCCGGCTGGCTGCCGGCTCGTTGCTACCGCGCAAACACCAGGACGCTGTTGGCTGGTAGAGTGAGCGCCGCCGAATTGCCGAACCCATGCAATGCCGGCCGGTCCGCATTTACACCGCCGCCATTGCCGGCCACTTCGGGGTTCACCCAGTTCTCGTACACGTCGCTGTTGAAAACCTCGCGCCACCCGCCGCCTCCCGGGAAGCCGATTTCGTAGTCGAAGCGATGGAACGTCGACAGGTGCACCACCACCATCACGTCATGGCCCTCGCCTTCCACCCACCGGTGGAACGCCAGCACGCGATTCCCGTCGCTCGCGTGGACCACCCGGAAACCCTGCCCGCGCAGGCCCGGTTGCCGCCAGCGCAACGCCAGCAACTCGCGCGTGAACCGCACGTGATCGAGCATCTGCTTATCGCCGGCGTCGAGCCCTGCCCAGTGCAGTAGCAGGTCCCTATGAAACTCGAAGTTGTCGGACCACTGTTTGTCCTCCAGAAACTCCTGCCCCATGAAGAGCATCGGAATCCCCGGCGCGGTCAGCCCGATGCCGGTCGCAACCCTGGCCCGGCTGCGGCCAAACCACGAACGCGGATTGCCGGGGTCGCCCAGCCGTGCCACCCGCGGTTCGCGCCCGCTGTAAACGATATCGTGGTTCTCCGGCCCCTGCACGAAGCGCCAATGCTCCGGGAACCCTTCCGGCCACAGACTCCGCGCCAGGCCCGTCATGTTGAGCGGACGCTCATCCGGCGCGCTGGCGTTGCCGATGACTTCCCGCACCGCGATCCGCAGGCCGTCGGTCAGCGTCGTGTCAAAACCCGCCCCTTCCCGCACCGGCTTCACGATGTAGGGATTCACACCCCAGTACTCGGCCTTGTGTAACGCGCCCGGACGATGTTCGTGCAGTGTGCTGGTAAGGTCCTGGCAGAAACTCCAGCCGTGCGGCGCGCCGTCCTGGTCGATCACGCTCACTTGGTCGTAACGCAAGCCATCGAAGCGGTACTCGGTGAGGTAGAACTTCGCGTTTTGAATCAGGAAGTCCCGCACCTCCGGTTTGCCGAAGTCGAAGACCAGCCCGCCGGCGTGCCCCCTGTCGGTGAAGTAGAGCGAGTTTCCATTGCCGCCCGCCCTCGATTGGCGGTCGAGAAAATACATGCTCTCATCGCCAAAATCCCCGCCCGCGTGGTTGTAAACCACGTCCAGAATCACCGCTAGTCCGTGGATGTGGCAGAGGTCGATCAGCGCCTTGAGTTGGTTCATTTCACCGCGCAGGTCCTGGATGTCGTATCGTTCCAACCCCTTGGCGTCCAGCAGCGCGTTGGCTTGCGCGGCGTACGGGCCGAGATCGGCATCCGCCACGGCGAAATCCATCTCCGGTGAGAAATAGTCCGTACCGTTATAGCCCAGGCTGAACTGCGTTTGGAACTCCTGAATGGGCAGGATCTGGATCGCCGTAACCCCGAGTTCCACCAGGTGCGGAATCTTGCCCGCCACATCCAGGAACGTGCCCCCTCTTGGCAGGTTCGGGGTAAAGAACGTGCCCACATGGAGTTGATAAATCACGAAGTTGTGAAATTGCGGCGTGACGTAACTCGTGTCGTGCCAGGGGAAGTCGGTCTTTCGAACGATGCTGTCGCTCGGAAACGGCGTCTCTAGTTCTCGGGCGTAGGGGTCGCGTTTGGGGCCTTCGCCACCGTCGCCAACCACGTAGAACATATAGCGATCGCGATCGCGCACGCCGCGCATGAAGCCCCGCCAGTGGCCTTGCTCGTCTGGCGTGAGTAGACTCGCATCGTTGCGCTCGCGACCGTTGAATTCGCCGATTACATGCACGGAATGCGCGTTCGGCGCCCATACGCGAAAAGTCGCCCCATCGGCGACAAGGTTCGCGCCCATCGGAGTGTCCGGGAAAACGTGCTCAAGAGAAACTGGCATGGACTATTCTACAGCGGAATTCGCGCCATGCAATCCCCGGAATCCCGGGCCTCCGTGCCCCCGTGCTTCTCCCCGTCTTCCGTGTGAACCACCCCAAACTCCAGGTAACACCGATCTCGGTGTCCTAATCGAATCAATCACTTAACAATCCGCCTCCATACGGTTGGGTTACCCTTAGGTTTGGTCCTGCCCGCCATTTCCCAATTGTGTCCGGGATGGGATTGGGTTCGTTCGGCAAACCACGTGCTACCATCCCTCTTATGCCAACCAAAATTACAGCTTTGAACAACGGGCCTGTCCGCATCGAAGGCGATTTCGAGATTCTGGACCCCACCGGTACCGCCTTCGGTCTGGCCGGCCGCACCGTGATTTCCCTTTGCCGCTGCGGGCTGTCGGCCAACAAGCCGTTCTGCGACGGCGCCCACGCGCGCGCCGGCTTTAACGATACCGTGGTGGCGCGCGACCTTCCGCCGCCCAAGCCTAAGCTGTGAATTGAGATAGTTCCAAAATATTTACTATTTTGAGCCATTGCCGGCGCCAATCGGTAACATTACTATGAGGGTTGTCGCCTAACAGGTAGATTCCGCTATGCCTACACTCTCGGCCACTGTTTCCAGCGGCCATCGAAAAACGTTCCGGCCGCTCTGCATCGTGGGCCTGACTTTGGTTCTGGCGCTGGCCCTTTGCGGCTGCGGCAACAGCGGCGCGACCGCCGCGAAAACAGATGCGCCCGGCGGCAGGGGCGGCGGACGCGGCGGGCGCGGCGGCGATGTCCCCGTAACCGTGGCCACGGTCTCGCACCGCGATGTCCCGGTGGAAGTCCAGGTCATCGGCAACGTCGAAGCCTACTCCACCATCACCGTCAAGGCCCAGGTGGGTGGCCAATTGGTCGGCGTTTATTTTAAGGAAGGCGACTTCGTCAACAAGGGCGACAAACTCTTCGACATCGATCCGCGTCCCCTGGAGGCCGTCTATAACCAGGTAGTGGCGAACATTGCCCGAGACCGGGCCGTCCTCCTCCAGGCTCAGGCCAACATGGCGCGCGATGAGGCCAACGCCAAATATCAGGACGCTCAGGCCAAGCGCTTCGCCGAACTGTATCAGGCGGGCGTCATTTCCAAGGATCAGGCCGAGCAGTTGCGCGCCAGCGCGGACGCCAGCGCCCAGGCCGTCAATGCCGACAGGGCCGCCATTGCCAGCGCCCAGGCCGCCATCGGCGCCAGCACGGCCACCGCTGAAAATGCCAAAGTGCAACTCGGCTTCACCACCATCTATTCGGCCATCACCGGACGCACCGGCAACCTCACCGTGAAACAGGGCAACGTGGTCACCGCCAACAACATGGACATGATGACAATCATGCAGGTGGAGCCCATCTACGTCACCTTCTCGGTTCCCGAAGCGCAGTTGACTGCCATCAAGAAGTACATGGCGCTCGGCAGCCTCACGGTCCGTACCCGCCCACAGGATGCCGACGTCGCCGATGAAGAACGCGGCGCGCTCACTTTCGTGGACAACACGGTCGATGTGACCACCGGCACCATCAAGCTGAAGGGCACGTTTCCCAACAAAGGTCACAAGCTGTGGCCCGGCCAGTTCGTGCGCGTTACCCTGCGGCTCACCACCCAGCAGAACGCCGTCGTGGTTCCCAATGAGGCCGTTCAGACCGGCCAGACCGGCGCGTTCGTCTACGTCGTCAAAGACGATAAGACCGTGGAATCGCGGCCCGTCGTCACCGGCGCCCGCGTGGATCAGGATATGGTGGTCAGCGAGGGACTCGCCCTCGGCGAGACGGTGGTCACCGAGGGGCAGTTGCGCCTCGCGCCCGGCAGCAAGGTGGTGGTGCGGGATGGCAGAGGCGGAGGCGGGGGCCGCGGGCGGCGGGGCTAGACGGGGCTAGGGTAGGGGGGGATACGCCGTGAACATATCGCATACTTTTATCCGGCGGCCGATTGCGACCAGCCTCTTGATGGCCGGCATCGCATTGTTCGGCATCATTGCATACATCAACCTCGCGGTTAGCGATCTTCCACAGGTCGATTACCCGACCATCAGCGTAAGCGCCGGTCTCCCCGGCGCCAATCCGGACACCATGGCGTCAGCCGTGGCCACCCCTCTGGAACGCCAGTTTACAGGCATCGCCGGTCTGGATTCGATGATCTCCAACTCCGGCCAGAATTCCACTTCCATCACCCTGCAATTCGATCTCAGCCGCGATATCGATGGCGCCACCGTCGACGTCCAAACCGCCATTGCCGCCGCCATGCCCCTGCTGCCTCCCGGCATGCCCTCGCCCCCCTCCTTCCGCAGGGTCAACCCTGGCGACCAGCAGATCATCAACCTCTTCCTGACCTCGCCCACCATGCGCCTCAGCGACCTCAACGAATTCGCCGAATCCATGATGGCGCAGCGCATTTCCATGGTGGACGGCGTGGCTCAGGTTCAGGTCCATGGCTCCGCCAAGTATGCCGTGCGCGTGCAGGTGGACCCCAACGAACTGGCCAGCCGGAAAATCGGGCTGAATGAAGTGGATCAGGCCATCCGCAACTGGAACGTCAACATCCCCACCGGCACCCTGTACGGTCCCCACACCTCCTATAACGTCCAGGTCAACGGCCAATTGCTGCGCGCCGCCGCGTACCGGCCCCTCATCGTCACCTACAAGAACGGCGCTCCGGTCAGGCTGGGCGACGTTGCCCGCGTCATCGATAGCGTCGAAGACGACAAGAACTTCTCTAAGTCCTACGGCGGCGAGTACGGTAACGAGGGTATCTCGGGCGTCAATCTCTCCGTGATGCGCCAACCGGGCAGCAACACCATCGAAGTCATCGACAACATCAAGCGCCTGCTGCCCGTCTTCCAGGCCCAGTTGCCGCCCAGCGTGAACCTCAGCATCCGCGGCGACCGCTCCAAGAACATCCGCCAGGCCTTCCACGATATTCAATTCACCATGGCTGCCACTCTCGCCCTGGTCATCATGGTGATCTTCCTGTTCCTCCGGAATTNNNGAATTTCTCCGCCACCATGATCCCCGCGATGGCCCTGCCCTTCTCCATCGTCGGCACCTTCTCGGTGATGTACCTGCTCAATTTCAGCCTCAACAACATTTCCATGATGGCGCTGATTCTCTCCATCGGGTTCGTCGTGGACGATGCCATCGTCATGCTGGAGAACATCGTTCGCCACATTGAAATGGGCGAGCACCCCATGCAGGCGGCACTCGCCGGTTCGCGCGAGATCGGCTTCACCATCGTGTCCATGACGCTCTCGCTGGCCGCCGTCTTCATCCCCATCCTCTTCATGTCCGGCATCCTGGGCCGCCTGTTCCGCGAATTCGCCGTCACCATCTGTACCGCCATCCTCATCTCCGGGATGGTGTCCATCAGCCTCACTCCCATGCTGTGCAGCCGTTTCCTGCGCGAAAACACAGCGGAAAAACACGGCAGGCTCTATCGCGCACTGGGCGGCGCCTTCGACCGTACGCGGGACCTTTACGGCGTTACGCTGCGCTGGGTGCTGGGACACCGGCCGGTCATGCTCGCCATGTTCGTCGCCGTCCTGCTGGTCACCGCCAACCTCTACATGGTCGTCCCCAAGGGCTTCATCCCCGACACCGACAACGACAACTTCTCGGTCAGCGCCGAAGCCGCCCAGGGAACCTCCTTCTACCAGATGGTCAAGTACCAGCAGTTGATCTCCTCCATCGTCGCGCAAGATCCCGATGTGGAGAGCTTCTTCTCCTCCACCGGCGGCAACTTCTTCGGGCCATCCGGCGCTTCCGGCCGCCTGATGGTCAATACCAAGCCGCGGCGCGAGCGCGACGTCTCCGTTTCCCAGATCGTTAACCGCCTGCGTCCCAGACTCTCCAGCATCCCCGGACTGCGCGTTTCGCTCTCCGTGCCGCAGGCGATTCGCGTCGGCGGACGCATGTCCAAGAGCGCCTACGATTTCACCCTGGTCGGGCCCGATACCCAGCAGCTCTACACCGAGGCGCCCAAACTGGAGCGCATCCTGGCCCGCATGCCCGGATTGCAGGAGGTCTCGAGCGACCTCCAGATCAAGACCCCCCGCATCCACATCGTCCTCGACCGTGACCGCGCCGCCGCCCTCCACCTCAACTGGCAGAACATCTCCAGCACCCTCTACGACGCCTTCGGCCCGCAGTTCACCTCCACCATCTACGCCCCCACCAACCAGTACCGCGTGCTGCTCGAAATGCTCCCCAAATTCCAGCAGCACACCGACGGTCTGGATATGATCTACCTCAAGAGCGATACCGGCGTGATGGTGCCCCTCAACGCGGTCGCCAGCGCCGTGCCCCGCGCCGGCCCGCAAAGCATTCCGCATTCCGGCCAGTTGCCCTCCGTGACCATCTCCTTCGCCCTCCGGCCCGGCACTTCGCTCGGCCAGGCCACCAGCGATATCGAAGATGCCGCCAGGTCTACCCTGCCGGCCACCATCACCGGGGCTTTTCAGGGCACCGCCAAGGTCTTCCAGGACTCCATGCGCAATATGGGGATTCTGCTTCTCGTGGCCATCGCGGTGGTCTATATCGTGCTCGGCGTGCTCTACGAAAGCTACGTCCACCCGTTGACCATTCTCTCCGGCCTTCCCTCGGCGGGCTTCGGCGCCTTGATGACCCTGGTGGTCTTCAAGATCGAGCTCAGCATCTATTCGTTTGTGGGCCTGATCATGTTGATCGGCATCGTCAAGAAGAACGCCATCATGCAGATCGATTTCGCCCTGGAGGCGGAGCGCAAGGACGCCCTGTCCCCCCGCGATGCCATCTATCAAGGCTGCATGATCCGCTTCCGCCCGATCATGATGACCACCATGTCGGCGCTCCTCGGCGGCTTGCCCATCGCCCTCGGTTGGGGCGCCGGCGGCGAAGCCCGCAAGCCCCTCGGCATGGCCGTAGTCGGCGGACTGGCATTCTCCCAGTTGATGACCTTGTACCTCACCCCGGTGGTTTACACCTACATGGCGGCGATTCTCGGTAAGTGGAACGCGTGGAAGTCCCGTAAGACAGCGCGCAAGACGCTCACTCCCGTCATGCAGGCGGGAGATTAAGTATGCCGTTGCAGAAGTTCCCCGGCGTATCGGGAAGCGTCTCCGCGCTCTCTACTCGCGCTGCGCGTCACCCGCGCAGCGCGAATCCCGCTCCTCCCCGCCACCCTGTTTCAGGTCTTCTCTGCGCTTATCTCTGCGATCTCTGCGTCTCTGCGGTGAGGTCGTCTTCCTGTTTGGTTCCGGCTTTGCCGGGTCGGGAGCGGTTGTACTAAGCGATGAATATCTCCCAGACCTTTATTG
>JAPKZC010000833.1 GCA_026394025.1 Candidatus Solibacter sp. | reverse complement strand
CGGTCCTGAAAAACACCGTGCCCTTACCGTCCGGGGTCACGCGATGCAGTTCGCCCTGATCGCCCGTGGCGGCGAACAGATTGCCCGCGGCATCAAAGGCCAGCGCCCAGATGTACTTGGCTTTGGGGTCGTAGAACACTTCCGGCTTGCCATTGCCCGTGATGCGATAGATCTTGCCGTCGGGCGAAGTGGCCGCATACACTCGATCGCGGCTGTCCACAGCGATGGCGTGGATCTCCAGCGCGTCCAGATCGGCCAGCAGCTTACCCTTGCCGTCCGGTGGAATGCGGAATAGCTTTGCGCTGGTGCCGCCCCCGGCATACAGGTTGCCTCTGGAATCCTGGGCCAGCGCCCACAGGTAAGCCGATGCGGTGTCGAACAGTTCGTGCGATAGCGGCGCTAGCGTGAGCCGCCCGTCGCTGCGCAGCGACAGGTTTTTGAGAATCCCCTTCTCGAAATCGGCCGCTTCGCCCTGCGTCCACGTGCGGGTCTGGCCGCCAATCAGTACGCTGGACGCGGCCAGCAATAGGATGAGTGTCTTCATTTGACGTGGTTTATTTGACGTGTATCCGCAGGGAGTAACTGCCGGTCACCATGTAATCGAACGGAATGGATGTCTGCTCCGACGCCGTCTCCGGCGTGGTCATCATGGCGCGGTTGCTGGCCCGCCCCGCCTGGATCACATTCAGCACGCTCGAAGGCATGTTCGGCATTGTCTTATCGTCGTAATAGGCGGTGGGACTGGCTTTCACCAGTGATACGTACAGCCGGTTGTTGGTGCGCTCCTGATTGAGCAGCGAGACCGCCTGCGGCACGTCGATGAAGCGGTTCATGAAGCCTGCCGCGTTCTGCATGCGGTTCAGCGTATCGGCATCGCTGAGCAGAATGCGGTGATCGCCCTTGGCCAGCCCGGCGGGAATCTTCACGATGACTTCGCGCTGGATCGGCTCGCCGCGATAGGGGCGTACCGAGACTTTGACCGGCAAATCGTCGCCGGCCTGCACTTCGGTATTGGCCACCCACCCGGTCTCGACGGCGGCCACGCGGCGCTCCGGCAGCAGGTCGAGGCTCAAGGTCACGCCCTTCACGTCCGGCGTGTTCACGTTGTTCAGGTACAGCCGGTTGAACTTGTCGCCCAGCCATACGGCAAGCGCCATTTGCGGGGGCATCGGCATGTCGCCAGCAGCCTGCATGGTGGCCAGACCGATATTGCGTGGGCCGTTCATCTCCACCTTGCCGTTCAGCCGGTAGGTGGCCTCGTCCGCGAAATCGTTCAGATTCGATATCGAGTTGTAAAGCGTGAGCATCATCAGCGTGGGCGTCCACTTCTGATGCACGAAGACGTTGAAATGGAAATCCTTCTCGCTGAGCACCGCCTCTTTGGCGTCCAGCGAGCGTACTTTCAGGGTCACCGGAATCATCGGCGCGGTGGCCCCCAGTTCGCCCATGATGCCGCTGTGGCGATCCTGCCGCAGCGCACCGACAATTTCCGTGGCGTTGGCCATCTTGCTCGGTTGGAACTGGCTGGCCAAGGTCAGCACCACTTCGCTCTTGGCCAGTGGCATGTTCACCGGCCCCAGGTTGAACAGCGGATGCCCGAACGCCAGCACGCGCTTGCCGTCGTTGTAGGTCACGGTGCCGAAAGCGCTGACCCCCATATCCCCATCCACCAGGACCGTGGCCACGCTCTCGCCCGGATTCAGCGCGCGCTCCCAACCCGCCACCGGCTTGCTGCCGTGCGTCAGCACGCCGCCCGAGCCCTGTACCGTGCGTAGTCCCATCTGCTGGAAGACCGAACTGAAGTCGCGCAGCGTATCTCCGTTGATCCCCGAAAACACCAGCGGCAAATCGATCGGGACCAGCGATTCCAGCATCCCCTCGCCTCCGCCGGCCGCCACCGCCTTGCCGGGCGTGCGCGCCGCCGCGGGATTAGATTTATCGCTGCTGTTGATTTCGAGCATCAGTTCGATCGGCGTGATGCCGCAGATGGCGTCCGGCGAAAACTGGCTGAGCCCCAGGGACACCGCGCCTATCAGCTTTCCATCGACGTACACCGGACTGCCGCTCATACCCTTGGCGACGTTGGTGCGCGCCGCTTTGCCGCCCATCTTGCCCAGGATGATGTCCTGCTTGGGGCCCCACATGTTCTTGGAAATCCCGATGATCTCCACCAGTACCGGCTCCGGTTCCGTACCCTGGAACACGGTCCAGGCGGTACCCTTCATGCCCTGCTTGACTTCGCCGAGGGGCATGATCTCCACTTTGCCGGACTTCGGACGCGCTGGCGGCGTTTCGGCCGCGAAAACGGGCAGCGCGGTGGCTGCTAAGCCCATCAGGACCGCGGCAATTCGGATGTTCATGGGGTCGACAACTCCAGTTGCCTCATTGTACTATGCGCCCCCAGCCCCACTGGCGCGCTACTGCGGATGTCTGGTGTTACTAATGCATAAGGTCAGTTTCGGGGTTCACGTTCCCCTGGCCGATACCAGCGGCGACACCGACAATACAGACAGCGGCCTGGGCTATGGCAATCGTAAATTCTATTTCGGCCCGACCTCTTACGACTGCCGCCACATCTTCATCCAGACTTACACCTTACCGCATTCCGCTTTTTCGCAAAAGCAAGCCCCTGCTGCGCATTCCGCCGGGCGGCTGGGAAGTTAGCGGACTTCGGCCGCGCTACCCCAGATCGCACTTACCTCTCGATCAGCACGGAGAGACGGGCTGTCCCCTTTCCCTCTTCAATGCACCACCGGCACTCCAGGCTGCCTTCTCGCCACCAGCAACAGCGAACGCGGCACCACCGCCAGTTGCCCCGGCGGGGGGGTGTCCCTTGGTCTCTCCAGTCCAGGCTGGCCGCAGAACAGGTTCTTCCGCGCATAAAGCGCCATGTCCAGCCGGTCATTCATCCCTAGCTTCTTGAATAGTTTGTACAGGTAGACCTTCACCGTGCCTTCGGTGATTCCCAGCGAAAACGCAATTTCCTTGTTCTTGAAGCCTTGCGCCACCAGCGTGACAAGCTGCCCCTGACGCGGGGTGAGGGCAACCCGCTGCTGCGAAAGCACGTTTTCCAGCAGGTCTCTGTCAAAGCACAGCACGCCCCGATTGACATTGCGCAGAGCCGCCAGAAAGCTCTCGATCGATGTGTTGCCAGGAAGAATGCTGCGCACCCCCAACTGCATCGCTTGAAAGGCGAACTCGCCCCCCAGTTCCTGGCCCCACAGTATGATCTGGCAGCGGATGTCGGCAGACCGAATCTCGCGCAGATCCGACAGGCTGATTCCCGATATCAGGTGAACCAGCAGCACATCCGGCCGGCTGGATCTCAAGCAGTCGAGGGTGCCGGATAGGTTGTCGCGACAGGCCGCCAGTTGCAGGTCCGCGTGGGCGTGGAAGACGGCGGCCTGTCCTTGGGCAACAAACGGTTGCTGCGTGTAGAGTACAATCCGAATTCGGTCGTTGTCTGATTCCACTGCCTTCTCCAGTTTCCTGTTCCATGGCCGCTCGACTGCACTGGCGGTCACTCATCTATCGGATTTGTGACCGCGAAGCTTTTTAGCCGCGCTTCCCGGATGTCTTGAAGAACAGGGCAGCCCTAAAGTTGCAGTCGAATCCCGCCGATTGTTCCTGTATGTGCTGGTCAAGATCGCTGACGATGGTTCTCGTTTCGCTGCTGGTATGGCGTGCCGTGCTCGCGCAGGATCCGGCCGGATCATCCTCCAGCATCGTCTCCAAACTCATGGTTACGGTCGGCAAATCGCTGATGGTCGATAGCCCGATCAAAATCAAGCGGATCGCCGCCGCCAACAGCGATCTCATTGAATCGGTCGCCATCGGTCCCAAGGAAGTGCTCATCAATGGGAAACTGCCCGGCGAGACTTCGCTGGTGGTCTGGCTGGAGAACGATACGCGCCTCACCTACGATCTCATCGTGCGGGCGAGCCCTCAACGCCTGAACGCGGTGCGCGAGCAGATTGCGCGCGACCTGCCCGGGGGCGGTGTGGACGTCACAATCGACAACGACAATGCCTTCGTGCGCGGCAGAGTGAAGGATGTGTTTTCCGCCGACCGCGTCATGGCAATTGCCGCCACGCTGGGAAAGACCATCAACCTGCTTCGCGTCGACATTCCCCCCGTCGAGCCCCAGATCCTGCTACAGGTGAAGTTCGCCAATGTAGATCGCTCCGTCAGCTCCGACCTTGGCATCAACCTGGCAAGCGCGGCATTCAACCAAATCACGGCGATCGGCACCGGTGCGCCGATCAGCCAGACCGGCGGAGCGCCGTTTTCGCTCAGCCAGGCTGTCAACATCTTCCTCTTCCGCCGCGACCTCAACCTGGCGGCGGCAATCCACGCGCTGGAAGCAAAACGCCAGTTGCAGTTGCTAGCCGAGCCCAACCTGATGGTGATCAACAACACCCCGGCGCATTTTGTGGCCGGTGGGGAATTCCCGTTTCCCATGGTTCAGTCGGGAGGGAATTCCAACTCCATCAGCATCGTCTTCAAAGAGTACGGCATCAAACTCGGTTTCCTGCCCGTGGTGACCCCTCGCGGCACCATACGCCTCCAGGTCTCACCCGAGGTCAGTTCGTTGGATTACACGAATTCCGTCACCGTGTCGGGGACGACGGTTCCGGGCACCTCGACCCGCAGGGTGCAAACCGAGGTGGAGTTAGAGAGCGGGCAGAGCTTCGTGATTGCCGGGCTGTTGGACAACAAGACGACCGAGAGCCTTTCCAAAGTCCCGGGCATCGGCAACATCCCGCTATTGGGCACGCTGTTTCAAAGTAGATCGATCACCCGCAACAACAGCGAACTGCTGGTGATCATTACGCCGGAAATCGTACACCCCATCGCCGACGGCCAACCGGTTCCGGAACTCCGGTATTCATCCCCGTTCCTGCCCCCCAGTGGCTCGGGACAACCCCGCCAGCCCGGCATCGACAAGACCGGGCCGGCGCCGGTGCTTCCAACCCCGGACAGCATGCCAATCGAGCAATTGATCCAACTGCGGAAGGCCGCGCCTACAGCGGGTTCCGTTGGAGTTCCCGGATCCGGCGGACGCCCCGACTGACCCGGCGGGAAGCCGTCTCACCTTGCGCTCCTAAACAGCCGCCGCCTGCGCGTCAAATACACGCCCTGTTTGGTTCCGGCGTCGCCGGGTCAGGAGTGGTTGCTTCTCCGGCGCACGGAACCCAGCCAGTACACCTGGCCCTGTGGGCGTCATCAGGCTACTATTTCAATTCGTCGGGCAGCGGCACTGTCACAGCGCCGGTGGCGGCCCACTCGGCGCCGCGCACCAGGGTGGCGACGAAGCCGGGTAGTTTCATGGCATCGGGATCGTGCCCGAGGGCGGTGGCGAAGACGCGGCCATTACCGAAGTTCGTGGTCCAGAGCATCGGTTGATTCAGCCCGGGGCCGGGTATCGGTTGTTTCTCGCCGGGCTTGTACAGCGCATGGTCGTCATAGGCGGTGGCGAGGACGTGATATGTGCCTTCCGGCTGCCACTTCAGATTGGCGTACAATTCGTCATTAGCCTGCGGGAAGGTGGCGCGCATGCCGCGGGTAATGGGATGGTCGCGGTCGGTGAGGGTGACGGTGAAATCGTGACGCGCCGAGTGATGGCCGTTGTTGGGCCTCCAGTTGCCGGCGCACATCTGTTCGAACTCGGACCAGCCGACAAAGGCCGCGGTGGCCCAGTGAAACACTACGAGCCCCTTGCCACCGCGCACGTAGTCCACGAGCGCGCCGTCGGCCCGTGCGCCCCAGCGCAGGGCAGGCTTGTTGCCATCGTCGTAGTTGAGCACGACCAGGTCGTACGGGGCGAGGGTTTCCGG
This sequence comes from Candidatus Solibacter sp., assembly GCA_026394025.1. Lineage (GTDB taxonomy): Bacteria > Acidobacteriota > Terriglobia > Bryobacterales > Bryobacteraceae > Solibacter. The sequence continues at coordinate 5,788 of JAPKZC010000833.1, read as the reverse complement.
ACCGGCGCCGCGGAACTCCTCGGTTACGCGCACATCGAAGCGCTTGGTGTCTTCCAGTAGTTTGCGCAGCACGGGGGTGGTGGCACGCCAGTCATGGCGGTTCTGGCCGGCAATGATGAGCACTTGAATCCTGGGCGACTGGGCAGGCGCGGGCTGCGCGATTCCCAACAGGAAGACGCAGGCAATCCCGAGGTTCAGAAACGGGTTCTTCATGACGCTCCGATTTTAGCGCCATGTGCAGGCGAAAAAGAGAGCCTGGTATCTGAAAGCGCAATGCGCTATATGTTCACAATGCGAACTTCCATTCGGACCGTGGCAGGCCTGGCGTTGCTGGCGGGCCTGAGCGTGATGCAAGCGCAAACCGCGCCCTCTCCGGCCGCCGGCGCCCAGCGGACCCACCGCTGGTGGACCGACCGCGCGCCCGGTGCGCGCGCCTATACGGCGAACGCCAAAACGATGCCGTTGATCTCGGTCAAGGGCAACAAGTTCGTTGACCCGCAAGGCCGCGCCATTCTGTTCCGCGGCCTCTCGATCTCCGACCCGGACAAGCTGGAGATGCAGGGGCACTGGAACCGCGAGCATTTCGTCAAGGTCAAGGAGATGGGCACCCGCCTGGTACGCATTCCCATACACCCGGTGGCGTGGCGTGAACGCACCCCGGCGGAGTACCTCAAATTGCTCGACCAGGCGGTGGAGTGGTGTACCAGCCTGGAAATGTACGTGGTCATGGACTGGCACTCCATCGGCAACGTCGCCACCGGTCTGTTTCAGGACCCGATGTACGATACCTCGCTACAGGAGACCTACAGTTTCTGGCGTGTCATGGCGCGCCACTACGCGGGCCACAATACGGTGGCGTTCTTCGAGTTCTTCAACGAACCGACCACCTACAACAACCAGCTCGGTCCGGTTTCCTGGGACGAATGGAAGAAGATCAACGAGAACCTGATCGCGATTATCCGCTCTTACAACGTGCAGGCCATTCCGCTGGTGGCGGGCTTCGATTGGGCGTACGATCTTACGCCGCTGCGTCTCAGCCCGATTGGGGCCGAGGGCGTAGGCTACGTAACCCATCCCTATTCCAACAAACGGCCGCAGCCGTGGGAACCGAAATGGGAGGAGGACTTCGGATTCGCGGCGGCGAAGTACCCCATCATGGCGACGGAGTTCGGCGGGTTCGGACCGCCGCGGCAGGCGCCGGCCGGGGCTGCCCCCGCTGCGCCGCAAGCGGCTTACGGGCCGTCGATCATCAAGTACCTCGAAGGCAAGGGCATCAGTTGGGTGGTGTGGTGTTTCGACCCGGAATGGGGTCCGACGTTGATCGGCAACTGGGAATATACGCTGACTCCTTCCGGTGAGTTTGCCAAGCAAGCGATGCAGGGCGCGGTGCAATAGGCGACGGCCCCGGGTCCTGGGGACCTCTGGGGCTAACGCCCACGCTGGATTGCGTCGTTGGCGAGAAGCGGATCCAGGGGACCCCGCGGACCAGGGGGGCCGCCCCACATTACTTATCCGCCAGTTTTCTGCCGGCGTCCAGGCTGTCGAAGTTCATGATGGCGTTGAACACCAGGAAATAGCTGCCCTTTTCGGGTTGTTGGAGAACAGCACGACGTGGCCCTGGCCGTAAGGGGAGTCGATCACGGCGGCGTGCTGCGCCAATTCCGTGCCGCCATCGAGCAGGCCGCTGACCAGCAGGTCGGCGGCATTGGCGTAGCGCAGTACCACGCGCGGGCGTGCGGCGGGGGGAATCACGTTGATCGGGTTGCGAAACTGCTCGCTGGTGAGCGGGGTGGCCTCCCAGATCTCGCCCTTCGGCTCTTCGGGAATCTCCACCGGGGAGCGGGCCTGTGGAAGATCCGGATCGTCGGCCGTGCCGCGGCCGGTGGGTCGTTCGCGCTCTTCGGTAGCGCCTCCGCGCCGCCCACCTCCGCCGCCCGCGATATTGGTTAGTCCGAAGACCGGAGGGTTGGACGCAAAGATCGCCAGGTTGTCGCGGTAGCCGTAGACGATCGGGCTGGCGGCGTCCACCATCTTGGAACGTACCGCCGAGCCGGTCACCTTGAGCCGCGTGGTAGTCCCGATGGTGACGCCGGGGGTGAAGCCGAACGCCACGGCGAAATTGGTGGTGTCGTTGGCCGTGATCAGCAAGCCGCCTTGGCGCACGACCTCCTGCAAATGGTCGGGACCCGCCCCGCCGAGGCCGGGACGCATGTCGTCGGTTTCGTCGGTCTTTGCCAGATTTGGCGTGAGTTGGGTGACCTTCCACGGCAGCGGATTGCCGTACATCGGCATGCCACTGACGATGGCCTGCGGGGTGCCGCGACCCCCGGGAGCAAACACGATCACGTCGTATTGAGAGCGCAGGTCGGCGGTCTTGGCCGCGGTCTGCGTGCTGATGTACGCGTAGGGAATCTTCAGGCGGTCATACTCCAGGCGCCACCAGCCTTCGCTCTGCGTGCTGAGCCAGGTGTGCATGATGGCGACGCGGGCGGCGCGCGCCGGATGGGTTTTCACCTCCGGGGCGGCGGCCACGGCGTATGCCTGCAAGCCGAGTTCGGCGGCGGCCTTGGAGAGGTCGGTGGCGGCCACCTGACGCACGATGAAACTGCCGCGGTTGAACTTGTGGCCGGCGGCTTCGAAGGGCTCCTCGGCGGTATCGAAAGTGGCGTTCGGGAACCGGTAGCGCAGGGTGATCAGCGCGTTGTCGGCATTATGGTTAATCAGGAAAACCTCGCCCGTGCTTTCGACTCCGCCGGGGGCCTGCACCGGGCTTGTGATCCGGTCCATGGCGGCCTCCAATACTTTGAGGTCGGTGACGCGGGACACCTGGACGTTGCCGAGCTCGCCGAAGGTCCAGCCGGTGTCGTCGTAGATGCTCTTCTGCGGATCGCTGGCCGCCCAGTACTGGTAGTCGAGCAGCGTATCGGCAATGCGGCTGTAGGGCTGATCCATGCGCAAGACGTAACTTCCGGCCGGGAAGGTGCGCGGTTCGGGTTTGGGTTTTTCCGCCGGCTTGGCGGGCGCGGCGTCGGCCGAAACGTCGGAATCCGTTCCCCCCGCGCCGCCGCGTCCACCGCGACCTCCGCGCGCGGGCGCCTTTTTAGCCGGCATCATCACGGTGATTGGCGCCGTGACGCGGGAGATTTCGCAGCCCTGATCCTGCAACATGCGGAGGAGGTCGGCTTGCGCGCCGGGGCGCGCATCGTCGGCCGGAAAGACGTAGGCGGCCGGCCCTTCGGTGCGCGGCTTCTCGATGGACCGCTTGGCCTTGAGGTAGAAGTTGCGCAGGAAGAGTTTGTTGTTGCCGGCGAAGTAGTGCAACGCGGTCAACACGCCGGTCTGTTGGTAATTATTGTTGTTGCGCTGCGACCATCTGGTCTTGGGGAGCGGCGGATTCTGCTTGAACCAGGTGCGCGCATACTCGTTGGGGCGCAGAGTGCGTTCCTCGGTATCGGCGCCGGCGTTGCCGAACGTTTCGTAGAGGCGGCTGATGCCGTTGTGCATGGCGGCGATGAACATCAGGTAGCTGGGCGACCAGGTGTCGAAGGTGCCGTGGGTGAACACGCCGGGCATACCGAGCTTGGTCATTTCGGAAACGTTGTTCCAGCCCATCATCTGCCATTCATCGGCCAGGATGGGGTCGATCCAGGCGTTGTAGGGGCCGTCGCCGGCGGTGTTGTCGTAGAGGTACGGCACGGATTCGTGCAGGTCGTGGAGCACCTGCGCCTTGAATCCGACAAAGGTGCTGAGGATGTTGCGGGTGAGTTGCAGGGTGAGCCCCATGGAATCACGATTATTGTCGTGCGCCACGTAGTGGCCCCAGTAGATCAGGGGCGGAAACTGCTTGCCGGGGTTCTCGCGGTGCCAGCGGTAGATGTCTACCGCGCGATCGCGCCCATCCACTTCCACGACAGGAGTGATCAGGGTGATGACGTTCTCGCGGATGGACCTGACATAGGCGCTCTCGTCCACCGCCAGGCGGTAGGCCAGTTCCATGAGCGCGGTGGGTGCGCCTGTCTCGGTGGAGTGGATGGTGCCGGTGATGTAATAGACGGGCGTGGAGGCGGCGACCAACTTTTCGGCCTCGGCGTCATCCAGCTTGATGGTGCGGGGATCGGCCAGTTTGGCCAGGCGGGCGCGGTTTTCGTCGAGCGTGGCGAGCAGGCGTTCGGAAGCAACGGCCACGGCGATCATCTCGCGGCCTTCTTCGGACTTACCGATACTGAATACCTTCACGCGCGGGGTAGCCTTCTCCAGCATGCGCATGTAGCGATAGACTTCGGCCGAGTAGGGCAGGATGCCGGGCGCTCCGGCGATATCGCCGAGCACTGCTTTGGGTGTGGGCACGGTCTTCGAGGCGGGCAGGTACTCGGTGAGCGGCGAGTTGAAGAATGTCTCGGTAGTGTATTCGCGGATCTTCTTGCCGTACTCCTCGTCCACCGCCTGGCCGGCGTCGCGCTGCGGCTTCAGCAGGATTCCGGCGCCGGGTTGGCCGAGCAGGGGAAGCGCGAGCAACGCGGCGGCAAGACACCGAAGAATCTTCATGCCAGTGACTATAACTTAATTGCGTGGGACAGCGCGCAATCAAATAGGCGCCCGGCGCGGTTGCCCGATGCGGCGCGATTGCCGGCGATCATCCACACTTCGATCCCCATGTCGCGCAAACGGCGCACAGCTTCCTCCGCCTCCGGCTTGATGGTGTCCGCAATCTCGATCATGTCCGCCGCGCCATCGATGGTCACGGTGGCGCCCGGCCGCCTTACCAACACTTCGTGCCCCGCCACGCGCGCCCGAACGCCGTGGCCTGCCTGGGCGGAGAACTCGTTCGCTGGGTCGAGCGCCAGGCCCCGCTCGCGCGCGGCTTCCACGATGGCCTTGCCCAGCGGATGTTCCGAATAGCGTTCCGCCGATGCCGCCAGAAGCAGCACTTCGTCCTCCGGGAAAGTGCCCTGCGCCGTCACGCGGGTCACGCGCGGTTTGCCGCGGTGACCGTGCCCGTCTTATCCAGCACGACGGCGTCGATCTTGTGCGCCATCTCCAGCGCCCGTGATGGTCACTTTCCGGTGACGCCGTTTCTCTGCGGTGTCGCACTCGCCTCGACATTGGTGGCTGCCGTGGTGTACGATTGTACACAAGCTGATGGACTTCGAATGGGATGCCCAAAAGGCACGACTGAATGCCCGGAAGCACGGCATTCAGTTCGCGGACGCGGTGCTCGTTCTTGAGGACGATAACGCACTGACGACGACTGAACATGCGGCAGATGGTGAAGAGCGCTGGATCACGCTCGGAGTCGATGCCCTTGGACGCACTTTGTCCCGACCGGCGACGCCGGGCGAACGGGATCGATATGCAGAGGGCTTATGAAGAGTGAATACGACTTCACGAAGGCAAAACGAGGAGCGGTGGTCGCCACTCCGCCGGGGAAAACACGCGTGACCATCCGCCTCGACAATGGCGTTTTGGATTGGTTCCGCAAACAGGTGGACGACGCCGGCGGCGGGAACTATCAGGCATTGATCAATGATGCGCTCCTTGAGCACATCGCACGTCGACGCGAACCGCTGGAATCAACAATCCGCCGAGTCATCCGGGAGGAACTGCGGCGAACCGGTTAGCCAAGCTGGCAAGTGACGATAGCGGCGTATCACGGGGTGCGCCGGGATAAACCGGCATGTTGTAGCGAATGAAAAAGTCGTACAAGAAAGGAGAAGCGAATCCATCTTGGCCCTTAATCTTGCGGTCAACATCGCGAGGTGTTGATTGAAGCGTAGGTCTGGGGTATCGG
>JAPKZC010000323.1:5570-6274 GCA_026394025.1 Candidatus Solibacter sp. | reverse complement strand
GAAAAGTCCAGCGGGAAATCCGTGGCGGCGAAGCTGCACATACATGGCGAAAGTGGAGAGTATCTGCCGCCTGTCGATCGGCACCGCATCCCCAACGGAGCGTGGTTCGAAGACTACGCGCCGGAGTTCCAGCACCAGGCGAAGCACTACTGCACTTACATTCCAGGCGAAACGCTGGTCCACCTGCCGCTGGGCAATGTGTACGTGGAGGTGAGCAAGGGTTTCGAGATACGCCCCGTGCGGAAGACGGTGCGCATCGAGCGGTCCACTGAGTCGATCGAAATTCCCATCGAGCGAGTGCTGGGATGGCGGGAGCGCGGCTGGGTGACGGCGGATACGCACGTGCATTTTCTTTCGCCGCCCACAGCCCAACTGGAGGGCGCGGGCGAGGGCGTCAACGTGGTGAACCTGCTGGCCAGCCAGTGGGGCGAGTTGATGACGAATGTGGGCGATTTCGACGGCAAGACCACGTTTGGCTCCAAGGAAGCCGGCGGCGATGGCGAGTGGCTGGTCCGCGTGGGAACCGAGAACCGGCAACACGTGCTGGGCCACATCTCGCTGCTGGGATACAAAGGCGACATGATTAGCCCGATGTGCGCCGGAGGCCCCGACGAGGCCGCCATCGGCGACCCTGTGGGCGTACTGCTCATGGAGTGGGCCGAACTGTGCAAGGCGCGCGGCGGGCGGAGTGGGGGCCTCGTGGC
>JAPKZC010000323.1:0-5486 GCA_026394025.1 Candidatus Solibacter sp. | reverse complement strand
GCCGAAAACGCGGCGGGGTTGATCACCGGGTCCATCGACGCCGTGGAGATGACTTCGCTCTCCAATCTGTACGGCGGCATCGATCCCTATTCGCTCTCAGATTACTACCGCTATCTCAATTGTGGATACTTCATCGCCGCGGTTGGCGGCACCGATAAGATGGTGGCCACCACCGCCGTCGGCACGGTGCGCACCTATGCGCGGATTCCCAGCGGCCGCGCGTTCACATACGACACCTGGCTGGAGTCCGTGCGTGCCGGTAATACGTTTGTCACCTATGGGCCGCTGATGGAGTTCACCGTCAACGGGAAGATTGCAGGCAGCCGGCTCGCGATGAAGGCCGGCGGCGGCACCCTGGATGTCACCTGGAAGCTGGCCAGCGTGACCGTGCCGATGACCAAAGTGGAACTAGTGGTGAATGGAGAGGTGCGCGAAAGCCAGTCCATCAAACCGGATAGCGATGCCGGTCACTGGTCGTTGAAGATCGACCGCAGCACCTGGGTGGCGCTGATGGTCCGCGGCAACTACGCGGACAAGCCCGAGATCATCGCCGCCCACTCGTCGCCCGTGATGATCCAGGTCGCCGGCACGCCATTCTTTTCCGGAGTGGACGCCATGACCATGCTGGATCAGATCGAAGGCGCACTGGCGTATCTGGATACGGTGGGGACCCGGGCCGAAGACGCGGTCTACAAGCGGCTCCGCCTGAAGCTCACCGGGGCCCACCGGCAATTGCACAACGAGTTGCATCAGCGCGGCCAGTTTCACGAGCATACCCCGGCCACGCAGCACGGGTAGCCATACAGGCAGACCCCGTCCGCCTCACTTGCCGCGCAGCACCTCGATAGCCTTCTCCAACTGCGCGTCGCGGCCGCTTACCCAGTCGCCCGGCAGATTGTCCACCAGCACGTCCGGCGCGGTACCGCGATTCTCCAGATTCACGCCATCCATCGTCTGCACGCTGCCATGTCCGAGCAATAGACGCGTGCCGTCGCTCAATTCGTATTCGCTGCCCAGCAGCACCTGGCCGGGGGTCGGCATGCCGACCACCTTGCCCAACCCCAGGCGCCGGAAGCCCTCCGGGAACATTTCCGCATTGCTCCCCGAGTTCTCGTTTTGAATCGTCACCATGGACCCGTTGAAGCCGCGGAAGGGCCTGGGAAACACGTTGTTCTGCGGAGGGCCGGTCACGAGTTTCAGGAACGGGTGTTGGCCCAGGATCTTCAATAACTCCATCTCCAGGTTGCCCCCGCCGTTGAAGCGCACATCCAGGATCAGACCCTTCTTGAAGCGCGATTCGTACAGATCCTCTTCGAACTGCGGCAGAATGTCCGGTGTCATGCCGCGCAGATGAATGTAAGCGAACTCGCCGTTGGACAGCTTATCCACCAGAGCGCGCCGTTCCGCCAGCCACTCGTCGTAATACAAGGTCCGCGAGTCCACCGCGGGCGCCACGAACGTCTGCCACGCGCCTTCCCTGGCTGGCTTGGAGTTCAACGTCAGCTCGAACCGCTGGCTGGTGGCGCTACGATACGCCTTCCAGTAATTGTCGCCGGCGCGCAGATCCATTCCGTTCACCGAGAGCAGGTAGTCGCCCTGGTGGATCCGCGAATAGTCGCGGTCGGCCGGACCGTTCTTCAGAATGTGTGACACGCGGTAGAAGCCCGACGCGTCCTCCTCCAGGTCGAATCCGGGATGCGATCCGCCGGCGCGCGCCAACTGCGCCGTCTGTGGTGGCAACGGCGCAACCGCGCTGGAATGCGACGTATTCAGTTCGCCGATCATCTGGCGCAGCAGTTCGGCCACGCTCTCCTGATCGTTGCAGAACCCGAGCAGCGGTTCGTACTGCCTGCGCGTCGCGGTCCAATCCACGCCGTTGAGCGATTTGTCGTAATACCGGTCCTGGATCATGCGCCAGGCTTCCAGGAAGACGCTGCGCCGCCGCTCGCGCATATCGGTGGTGAACTTCGCGGTGAAGGCCACCTTGCGTGGCGCCGGACCGGGTCCGGGCGCCGCGGCCGGAGGCGGCGTGGTGGTGGCCGCCATGATGGCTTTGCCCGACCGGTAGTACACTGTCTTGCCGTCCTTGGCGAACTGCATGCCCGCCGCGCCCGGAGGTGAAAGCCGCGTCTGCCTTGCGCCATCCTCGTCCAGCAGGTAGACCTGCCCGCCCGCGATCACCGCGTAGTTCTTGCTGTCCGGCGATACCGCGACGCCGGTAATGTGCTCCGAGAGCCGGCTTACCTGCCGCGTGCGCCGGTCGATCCGGTCCCAATCGATCTTCACCTCCACGGCGCTACCCGGCTTGCGCTCCGCCGCTTCGGGCTTGGCCGCCTCGGCTTCCTCATCCACGCCTTTGTAGTTGGGGTTGCGATCCTCCACCTGCAAGGTGATGGCGTAGAGCACGGCCTGGAATGTATCCACCGCGCCCGCGCTACTCGCCAACATCAGCAACTTCTTTCCGTTCGGGGTCCACACCAGTGAGTTGGAGCGGGTCGATCCCTTTTTCGAAATCGGGTGCTCCTCGCCGCCCGCCAGCAGCTTGATGAAGGCGCGTTCCAGGCTTTCGCGGGTGGTCATCGTGTAGGCCAGCCACTGGCCGTCCGGCGACACCTGCACGCCGCCCACGCCGATGCCGCCCTGCACCACCACGTCCTGTTTGCCATCCGCCAGGAACACGCGCACCGCCGTGTTGTTCGTGGTGAAGACAATCGAGTTGGAATCCGGCGTCCAAGTGTATCCCGCCTTTTCGCCTTCGTAATTGGTCAACTGCCGGGGCGCGCTCGCGCGCTCATCGCTCAGCCAGATCTCATCGCGCCCGCTGCGGTCGCTGAAGAACGCGATCTTCCTGCCATCCGGCGACCAGCGCGGCGTGCGGTCGTGGAACGCGCTATCGGTCACGCGGCGCGCCTCGCCCTGCTCGGTGGCAATCGTGAAGATGCGCCCTTTGGCCTCGATGGCGGCGCGCTTCGTAGACAGCGAGAGATCGAAGGCTTCCATCTCGCTATCCACCGTGATGGTCTGCACCGCCGGTTCGCTTTCCGGCGCGTCGATACGGATCATGATTTCCGACGCCTTGCCGCTGGCCACATCCAGCTTCCAGATACCGAAATTCTCTTCGTACACGATGGTGCGCCCGTCGCCCGCCATGGCGGGAAAATACAGGTTGCCGCTGGTGTGCTTCGTTACCTGTACCGGCTTGCCGCCACGCTCGGAGATCTTCCAGATGTTGAACACGCTCTTCATGACTTCCGGGCTGCCCGGTTTGACCTGCTGCTCGTTCGGCAGGCGGTCGCCCACATAGTAGATGAAGCCGTCGCGCCCGTACATGGGCCAGCCGAAGTTACCGGCGTAACCGGGGTCTTCAATCCGCTGGAACGTCTTCTTCTCGACGTCCATCACCCACAGGTCGGCCGCCGCACTGCCGCGGTAGTGTTTGCGGTATGCCTGCACGCTGTGCCGGTTGTAGGCGAAGCGCTTCATGTCCGGCGAGTAGACGCCTAGCGACGCGCGGTCGGCCAGAATGCGCCGCTCCAGCCCGCCCTTGGCCGGCACTTCCCACAACGACTGCGTGCCGCCGAACCCGATGCCGCGCGAAGAGAAGAAGACTACCTTGGTGCTGTCCGGTGTCCAGCCCACCACACGGTCGCCGCCGAACCACGTCAATTGCCGCGATTCGCCGCCCTCGGCGGGCATCACGAACACCGCCAGATAGCCTTCGCGGTTGGAGGTGTAGGCCAGCCATTTACCGTCGGGTGAAAAGGTGGGGAGAGCCTCTGCTGCTTTGGTAGCGGTCAATCGCCGGACGTTATTGCCGTCCTCGCCGGACACCCACAAATCGTTTTGATAGACGAAGGCGACTTTTCCGTTGGAATAGGTAGGATGATGCAGCAGCCGGGTCTGGGCAACGGCGCTCGCTGAACAGGCAATCAGGGCGAGACAAACTACGGGTATACAAGTGCGCACGCCGCGATCTTAGCCGTCCGGCATAGCTTCAGTCAAATAGATTGTTGGCCGGTGAAGCCATCGGCCCTGCCGATGCCTGATATTCGTCCTTCGCCACAGAAGATCCACTGAAGCGGTCTGCATTATAGAATAGAGGGTCCGGAGGTCATGCAAATGAACGAGTCCACATCACGCAGGTCTTTCCTTGCGTCAAGCATTGGCGGCGCCACCGCCTTCCAGATCATCAGACCCGAGTTGGTTCGCGGCCAGGGTAACCCGATGCTGAAGGCGGGGTTGATCGGCTGCGGCGGGCGCGGCACGCAAGCCATGGAGAACATCCTAAACGGGTGCGACAACGTCGAAATCGTCGCCATGGCGGACGTCTTCGAGGACCGCATGGAAACCTCCATTCGGACCACCCAGGGGCTGAAGCCGGAGCTTTCCAAGCGCTTCAAGGTGGATGCCGAGCACCGTTTCGTGGGCTTTGACGCCTACAAGAAGCTGGTTGCCAGCAACGTCGATATCGTGATGCTGGCGGCCAATCCCGGTTATCGCCCGCTGCACTTCGAAGCCGCCGTCGAGGCCAAGAAACACGTCTTCTGCGAAAAGCCCATGGGCACGGACGCCACCGGCGTGCGCCGCTTCATGGCCGCCGCCAAGAAATCCCAGGAACTCAAACTTACCGTGAAATCCGGCGCGCAGCGCCGCTCGCAGGTCTGGTACCTCGACCAGTACAAGCGGGTCAAGAACGGCGAGATCGGCGACATTGTGCACATGAACGCGAACTGGGTGGGCACCCCGGTGCTGAATTTCACCAACACCAGGCTCTTCCCCAACAAAAAGCGCGATCCCAAATGGGGCGACCTGGAATGGCAGCAGCGCAACTGGTACTCCTTCCTGTGGATTTGCGGCGACCAGATTGTGGAGCAGCACCTGCACAACATGTGCAACTGGTTCAAGGGTGGGCATCCCGTGGAAGTGGTGGCCTCCGGCGGCGCTGCCTGGCGCCCGCGCGAGGAAGAATACGGTAACATTTACGACCACCTCTCGGCCGATTTCGTTTACGCGGACGGCACGCACATGTCCAGCTACTGCCGCCAGTACAACGGCAGCGCGCAGAACATCAGTGAGCGCATCGTCGGCACCAAGGGCGTGATGGATTCCAGCACGCTGCGCGGCAACGGCCCTGGCGTGAACCCCTACGTGCAGGAACATACCGACATGATGAACAGCATCCTCGGCAAAGGCCCGTACATCAACGAGGCCCAGGCTGTTGCGGAGAGCACGCTGACTTGCATCATGGGCCGCGAAGCCGCCTACAGCGGCCAGAAAGTCACCTGGGAGATGATCATGAACTCCAAGCAGGATCTGATGCCCAAGAACTTCGACTATAAGGCCAGCTTCCCGCCGACGCCGCTGCCCGTCCCCGGCGTGTACAAGTTCGTGTAGGCAGAAGGAATCGCTCCGTAACCCGGCGAAGCCGGAACCATACAGGAATGGGCCTTCAACGCAGAGGCATAGCGCGGCAGAGCCGCAACCAA
>JAPKZC010000199.1 GCA_026394025.1 Candidatus Solibacter sp. | reverse complement strand
GTCGAAATGCTCTCCATCAGTGGTCAAATAGAGCGCGTCCACACGGCCCACCAGAAAATGATTCGCAGTCGTGGGGTGATGCTCCATCACCCCAGTGAACGTCGCCGTATTCGGACGTTTGAAGCCACTATCCAAGTTCGAATTGTCGGACTTGAATTTATTGATGCTCACCGCGTCGCCCGGGCGTACCGTAGTCAGATCGGGCAGCGCGCCCGTATACTGCGCCGCCGGGTGCAGGCCCGGCGTTTCGTTCACGTTCGAGATATCGCATTGCACCACGCCTAACTGATGCCGCAACCCGCTGCCGGTCCAGCCCTGCCACGTCGTGATAATGCGCGTGAGGTCACCTGGATTGAACACCACGGCGCCGCCATCTCCGCCGCTCAGTTGATACCACGTCTGGCCACCGAGTCCCACCCAGCAGCCGTTGTCCTGGAAGCCGCCCCCCGTCACCCAGGGATAAGTCGGATGCACGGTAACGTCGTAGAACATCACCGCCAAAATCCCGTAGCTCTTCTTGCGCCAGGTGGCGCCCAAATTGCGGCTGCGCGAGATACCGCCGTCGTTGCACAACCAGATGGTGCCGTCGCGACCGGCGTCGAACAGTAACGCGTGCTGGTCGGCGTGTTGCGCGCGGTCGCCGCCGTCGTAATTAGTCCAGTCGAGCACCTTGTCCCACTTCTCGCCGGAGTTCTGCGTGCGCCATACTTCCACGGACCCGGTGAAGACCACCTCGGGGCGCTTCGGATGCACTTCGACGAACAGGTCGTAGCTGGCTTGCCGTCCGGAATCGTCGGGCCGGTTGCTGGTACGTTCCCACTTGCCGCCGCGATCGGTGGACCGGTAGACGCGGGAAGCGGACTCATCGGCTTGTCCGAACACGCAATAGAGCACGTTGGGTTGCGCGGCGCACAACGCGATCTTCACCTTGCCGAATCCGGTTTCGCGGATGCCGGTGTCGAGGTGGGTCCACGGCGTCGCGCCGGTGTAGGTGGTGGTGGCGCGATCGAAAGTGGCGCGATAGATGCCGTTGCCGTAGACGCCCACGTATACCGTAAACGTAGCGGGTGCCCCGGCGGTGACGTCGCCGAAATCGATGACCACATCGGTGACCACTTGCGACGCCGCGCCGCCACCGATCACGTCCTGCGAGATCCCTCCGCCGGCCTCGCGCCGCCACAACCCGGTCAGGCACGCGATCCAGCAGCGGTCCGCATCCCACGGATCCACCAGGATGCGCTCGTAGCGGCTGGCCCTGATGGTGCCGGTGTCGATGTCGTCGATTTGCGTGAAGGTGCCGCCCGCATCGGTGGAACGATACAGACCGAAACCGGGCACGTCCATGTCGGCGCCGCCAGTGCCTAGCGTCGGCTCGCCGGTGCCCACATACACGATTTGCGGATTGCTGCGCGCTACGGCGATGGCCCCAATCGGCAGAGCCTGCCGGATGCCCGCGGGTGGCGTGAAGTTGTCCCGCGGCGTCCACGTATCGCCCGCATCGACGGTCTTCCAGACGCCGCCCAAACCGCTGCCCGCGTAAAGGATGCTGGGGTTGATGGGGTCCTGCGCCAGCGCGCCAACCCGGCCGCCGATATTGCGCGGGCCCATCGCGATCCACGGGCGCACCGCGAATGTATCGGCGCGGCCGGCAGCGGCCGCGTCATTGATCGCATCGTCGAGGTGCCGCTGGAACGAGTTGCTATTGACGATGCCCAGATATTGGTTGAATCGCGTGATACGCAGTATGGGGTCGTCGTCGGTACGTTCCATCAGAGGTTCTCCTCACGCTAGGCCAGCCCGGGTTCAGGCAAATCGAGCAGGTACGCCAAACCCCGGCTCAAGGCGATGTTATCCGGCGCGCCCGGGTACAGCGGGTCGGGCGTGATGGCGCTCACTCCCGGAGTATGCGCCACGTCGAGCCACGCCCGCAGCAGCGGAACCCAGCCCAGGGATAGTGCGGCCCTTTCCCCGTCGGCGGCCCGGTCCGCGGGCATGCGGGCACTCCACGCGGCGGGGTCGGGGGGCTTCAGCATTGTCGAATCCCACTTCTCCGGGTGGCCCGCCTTTTCACTCACCGCGCCGCCTGCCACCAGCATGCGCCATTCATTCACGCGGCGCCGGTCCAGGCTCCAGTTGCGGAACACCTGGTACACCTTATCGGGCTCCGCCATGGCCGAATCCAGATGGGTTACCGCGCCCATACACAATAGCGCCGCAAAATCCGCCGCGTAACCCATGACGGACTGGTCTTCCACCGCCAGCGGATCGTATACATAAGGGTATCCGACGCCGTCGGAAACCGCGGTCAGCTGATCTTCGCTCTTGCCCAGCGTGTCCACCGGACCGGTTGTCGAAAACCGGACCGACTGTGCCGGCTTGGGCGCGTGATACAAAATATAGGGCGATGAGTCCGGGCTGGTGCCGATCTTCTTGAATTTGAGGGCTTCGGTCCTGTGCTTGGCTTCTCCCTCTTCCTCTTCGCCGTGATCGGAAAACGTGCCGCCCGGCGCCAGTTCGTAGTCGGGATCGCCCGAATAGGCGATCTGTGCCTTCAGCTTGTTCAACTCGTTGCCGGGACCCTTCACCACGCGATTGAGCTCCTTGATGAACTCGGCGAGCGTGATGGGCGCGATGGGCGCCTGCACGAACTGGCTGGTGGCGGTGTTGCTGTCCACGAAGTTGAAGACCAGCCGGTAGCGGTC
>JAPKZC010000298.1 GCA_026394025.1 Candidatus Solibacter sp. | reverse complement strand
TGCGCCCTGCCGCGTCCAGGGTCGGGCTCACCAGCGCCAGCACGCTCGCGTCGGTCTCCCCGGCGACCTGGATGTCTACGATCGGATCGGCGCTTAGCGTGGACGTGCCTGAGATCCTTAAAGTCGCATTCGGGTCGCGCAATTCCGTCGCAGCGAGACGTGCCACGGAATGATCGACCGTGACGCGCGTCTGTTGCGCCTGTTTCATCTCTCCGTGCTTGCCGCGCAGGCTGAGTTCATCGAATTCCACGACGCCCTTGAGGTCCGCGAGGGAAAGCCGCGGAGCCTCGCCGGTACTCCGCAGACTGAACGTTACGCCTGCCCCGCTCAGTCCGCCTATTTGGAACTCCGTCTGCCGGGTTGCGAGCGACCAACGGACGGGTTGGCCGGGATCTGCAACCGGCGCGCTGAATCGGTCTGCGACCAGATGCAGTGGCAAGGACGCGGAAGCGCTCACGTCGCCGCCGGCGAATTTCCCGGTCAGCCCTTCGAGCCGTAGAACGCCGTCCGCGATGCGCGCACGCGCCCCGACCTGCGAGGCTTCCAGGCCCAACGATTTCTCTTCGAAACTGCCGTTCTCCAGCGTCAAGTTGAGCTCGGGCTCCCACTTCCGCGCGCTACCGGCAATGGCAGCGTCGATCTTGATTTCGCCGCCGCCTTCCAATCCGAGCTTCTTCAGGGCCTCGTCCATCCGCACCGTGCCCGTAATCGAGATCTTGCCCGGCGGTTGGTCCGCTTCCAGCGGCAGTGTGCCAGCTACTTGTATCCGCGCGGCAGGCGCGATCAACGTAACAGGCGCGAGGCTCAACCGCCCATTCTTGTAGTCAGCCTGGACCGGCCCGCCCGCCTCGACCTTGTAGCCATCGACCTCGACTTCCGCGTTTCGCAGGTTGACCGATGCTGACTGCAACTCCGCTGTGCCGAGCGTGGCCCGGCCGCTGGCGGAGCCCTCGAGCCAGCCGGAAATCGTGCTTTCGAAGTATCGAGCGGTGCGCACGCGTGTTCCGGTCGAGCTGATTTCAAAGTCGACGGGATACTCTCCGTTCACCTGCACCGCGGCATGCGCCGAGGCGTTCAAATCGGGAGCGGTCAACAAAGCGATCGCGCGATGGTCTGCATAGGTAATCTCGGCATTCACGCGTCCGATCGGTAACGCTTCCGTCACCAGTTGGCTGGCTTCGGCGACCAATTTGCCTTCGGGATTCTCGAACGTACCCTTGCCCTCCGCTTCGAAATTCACATCGCCGCGTACCGCCGGGTCGTCGATGCGCAGTCCGTTGCCCTTCGCGGTGAATTGGAAGCGGCGCTCGGCGAGGGTGACACTACCGGAAGCGTCCAGCTTCCCGAAGCCTTCCTTTCGTGGTTGCTCCAGATGAAGTCGCGCGACGGAAATCACGCCATCGCGAAAATCGGCCACTGCATCGAGTGAGCCCAGCGTCCGGCCATATGCCGTCAAGCCGCCGATTGCGGCCGTGACATTCGCCTCCGGTTGGGACAGCGTGCCGCGCACGCTGAACTCGCCGCGCGCAGTGCCGCTCACGTCCCGGACGCCACCGGCTGCTCCCAGCAGATCGCCCATCGCGATGCCCTTTAACGTACCGTCGAACTGTACGTGCGAGCCCGCGCCGAGAGTGCCGGAAGCCAGCAACTCCTGTTCGCCGCTCCGCAGGAGAAACTGGTTCAAGCGAAGGGCTGAATTCTCATAGCTGCCATCCAGGTGAAGGGTGGCTGCTTTCACCGTGGGCAGCGAAAGATTTGCGCTCCCGGCCGTGAACGCGAGTTTGGGATTGCTCACGCTGCCACCCAGATTCACCTGCCAATCGAGCGCGCCGTCGATAGGCAGCGTTGCCGGGGTGTTCGCCACGCCAAGATACTGCCCGGCGCGACGGATACTCGGAATATGGCCGCTCAGCGTACCGCGGAGCGAGCGGTCCGTGGTGCCCAACCAAACCGTACCGGAGGCGTTAACCTCGTCCGCCCGGTCAGAGTCGATGCGGACCGCGACTCGCTGCCCCTCCATGCGCGCTTGAATGGACAATGCCGCAGTCGGTGCGATGCGCAGCACACCAGATAGGCGACCCTTGCGCCAATCGGCTCCGGCGCATGTTGCCTCAATGTGGGCGGTGCCGCGAATCGGGTGTGGGACCTGCAAACCGAGGTCGCCAAGCAAGCGATCCACGGCAATTCCGTCAACGCGGGCCGTGGCGCGGGTGTTTGGCTGCGGCCCGCTGAAATCGATTGCGCCGCGCACGCCGACCCGGGCGCCAAACATCCGGGCCGAGGCGTCGATAAGCTCCACTTTCTGCTTCTGGTATTGCGCGGTCAGCGCAATCGCTCCCACCTGCCGCCCGGCAGTCCGCACTCCTTCGCTGGTGATACGCACGTTGGCGGCCGGCGCACTCGCAGTGCCGGAAACGGAGAACACCGCCCTGGCGAGCCCGGCCGTATTGTGATCGAACTGCGCGGTGTCGATCACCGCCGAACCGGTGGCGTCGAGTGCCAACCCCGCCAAGGCCAAACGGGCGTGATCGATGGAGACGGCCGAATTACCCGCTGCGATCGACAGGCGCTCCAGGACCACCGCCTCCGCACCCAGACCGGCGGTCAGGATGACATCGTCCAGCGGGGCCGCAAAGTCGCCGGCATGGAGGCGGCCCTGACGGGTTCTGTATTCCACGCGGTATTGAGTGGCTTGCCAGGTGGCGTCCAGATGCCCCTGCGGCAACTCCACCCGCGTTCCGGTAGAGTCGTCCGCTACCATCAAAGACAGATCGGCGATCCGCAAGGAGTGGAAATAGTGAATAGTGCCTGCGCTGATAGGTTCGCCTGGCGGCATAGGCAGGTTCCACCGCCCATCCGAGCCACGCTCCAAGTGGATGCGGACGGCGTCCGCCGTGATTTGAGCACGGCGGAATTCGCCGCGCAGCAGGTCCAGAACCGGCACATGAACGGCGAGACTCTTTGCCCGCAGCAGCGCCGGTGAGCCATCCGGACCGGCGGAGATGCTGCCCAACTGGACCCACCCTTTCGCCAGGTTGTACTCCAGAGTCTGGGCGCGTAGCGTAAGGCCTGCGGTTCGCGACAGTTTTGGCCCCATCCAACCGAGCACAAACATCCGCACCGGCGATGTGTGCACCAGATAGAACACGCTTACGCCCACCAGCAGCGCACCACCGGCGGACCGGACTAACCGGACACACCACCGCTTCTGGAGAATGCCGAACACGGGCGGCATGATGCGTACGCCCGCAAATCGGCGCAAAATCGAATTCTGCCTTACGGTCCGTCCGGTGAGGCGATCATCTCCCGGATGGTTTGGACCAGTTCGCGCAATGGGTAAGGTTTGGTAAGAAAACGCTGATTCGTGCGGCTCCCGATTGCCCCCGGTTCCGTGCTGGTTTGCCCACTGGTGAAGATCACCGGAATGCCTGGCCGCAAACGCCGGATCTCGTCACATACGTCGTTGCCGGACAAACCGGGGAGCGTCATGTCCAGAACGACGATGCCGATTTCGCTGGAGTGCTGGGCGAATAACTGGACCGCGGACAAGCCGTCGTGCGCTTCCAGCACGGTAAAGCCCTCCCGCGTGAGGGTGCGCGCCTCGGCTACACGCAGCCCGTCTTCGTCGTCCACCAGCAGGACCGTGCCGCCCCCGGCCAACGGGTAGCGGGGCGTGAGTATGTCATTCGGTTGCTTACGATCGGAACATGGCAACCAGACCTGGAACGTCGAACCCTGGCCGGGAGCACTAATTACATGGATTGCGCCCCCCGCTCCGCGGACAATGCCCTGCACGGAAGCCAGACCCATCCCCCGGCCAAGGAACTTGGTTGAGAAGAAGGGATCGAAGATTCTTGCTTTGGTTTCATCCGTCATGCCGCAGCCGGTGTCTGCTACCTCAAACAGAACGTAGTCGCCGTCGCGGAGGTCTGCTGGCCGCGATTCCGCGGCCCCTTGGCCCACCTGCACGCGCGACGTCGATACGGCGATGGCTCCGGACCCGGTCTCAATCGCTTCGGACGCATTCAGGACCAGGTTCAGCACCACCTGGCGAAGCTGCGCGGCGTTGGCCCAGACGGGCGGAGACCCTTTCGCCAGATTCAAACGCAACGTCGCGCTCTTAGGGATGGACACCTTCACCAACTGCACCATCTCCTCGATCAGAACAGGCAGATCTACTGGCTCGAGCGCATCGGCATCTACCTGTCCCGCGTAGGCCATCATCAACTTCACGATCTCCGTGGCGCGGAGCGCGCCGGTCGCCATCTGGGAGACGCTCTGCTGCGCTGCCGAGTTTTCGGGCATCTCGCGAAGCGCCAGTTCGGAATGGGCGAGAATCGTACTCAATATGTTGTTGAAGTCGTGCGCAATCCCGCCAGCCATGACCCCCAGGCTCTCCAGTTTCTGGTTCGCCATCGCCCGTTCCTGGCTGCGCTTCAGTTCGGTAACGTCCAGCAATATGATGATGTGGCCGGCAAATTCACTGTCTACGAAACGGGGGCTTGCCGTGGCTGCTACCCACCGGTAGTCCCCGTCGTTTCTCAGGAGGCGGTACTCTGTCTGACTGGAACGCTGTTCCCTGAGGGCGGCTCTCATCTCCTCCGACAGATCATCCGAGTCTGCCGGATGGACGAAGCGGAGGAAATTGTCGGCCATGAATTGGTCCGCGGTAAGCCCGAGGAAGGCCAACAGCCATCTGCTCGCGTAGGCGGGGTGCCCTCCCTCGTCGAACAGGCAGATTCCCGCCGGCGCGGTGTCCGCGATGGATCGGAAGCGCTGCTCGCTTTCCCGCAGTTCCTCCTCGGCCCGCCACAAGGCCTCCAGTTCGGTCTGCAAGCGTTCGTTGGCGGCTTGCAAATCGGCGGTTCGCTCCACTACCCGGCGTTCCAGTTCCTTGCGAAGCCGCGCCAGATCCAGGTGAGTCTTTAGCCGTGCCAACAACTCCTCGCGGCGGAACGGTTTGTTAACGAAATCCACCGCGCCGGATTCCAAGCCCTCCAGCCGGTCCTCAAAGTCGAGCGATGCACTCAGGAAGATGACGGGTATATCACGGGTCTCCGCGTCGGACTTGAGCCGTCGACACACCTCCAACCCGCTGGCGCCAGGCATCCGCATGTCGAGCAGGATCAGTTCCGGTGGATTGAGAGCGACAGCCTCTAGCGCCAGTTCCCCGCTGTCCGCCGGGCGTACGTCGTACCCCTCGGCCCGTAGGATCCCCGATAGCAGCTTTAGGGATTCCTCGCTGTCATCGACGATCAGGATCTTTCCCGCGCTGGTCACGCCACCTCCGCCCACTGGATTAAATGAAGCACAAGGTCCTGAAGTCCAATTGGCCGAAGACCACCAGCCAGTCTGCCCAGGACAGGGTGCGCCAACGACGAGAACCGCAAGGTTTCATTATCCTTCATCGCGTGGCCAGCACAGAAAAAATCGGGGACTGCCGGACTCGAACCGGCACTCCATCCCCGGACAGAGGCGCACCCGAGCAGTACCCCGCTACACGCAGGCAGCTTTGTCCGGCTGCCTGCGCCGGCAATGACTGATGTCTGACTCCGGCCCGAGATGACTCTCGGGAGCGAATCGGCTCATTCTTTTCTCGCGAGTTGCCTCAACGTGGAGCTTCAGATCCGCTTCTCTGCCTGATCTCAGGCAATCCGACAGCTTGCCAAGCCCTGTTCGAAGGGATTAAATCCCTTGTTTACAGGTGCTTGGTCCCGGCTTGGACGGTTGGCCCACGGGGTGCATTACAGGAGGCTCAACCGCAATCCAATTTCAGCTTCTTGGAGAACCAATGGCAGCCCCTGCACTCACCGCGTGGTCGATACCTCAACCGCTATTCTACGCGCCCCACGCTCTTGAACCCCGGCTCGTCCCCGCGCCGCCCACCGACGAAGAATTGGTAGGACGGGCGAAAATGGGCGATGCCCGGGCTTTCGAACGGCTGATGGAGCGCCACTACCGGTTCGGCATGGCCAAGGCATATTCGATTCTGCGCAATCACAGTGATGCCGAGGACGAAGTGCAAAACGCCTGCGCCAAGGCGTGGAAGCATCTCGCCCAATTCCAGGGCGAAGGGAGCTTTGGCGGCTGGCTGAGCCGCATCGTATCCAACCAGTGTCTGATGCGCATCCGCGAGCGGCAGAATGTGCGAATGATCTCGGTAGACGAGGTCTTCCAGTCCGACAGTTCCTACCGCCTGGAAGTGATCGATCAGCGG
>JAPKZC010001023.1:786-4593 GCA_026394025.1 Candidatus Solibacter sp. | reverse complement strand
CTCCGGCACCTCCCCCAGCCACTCCACCCCGCTGTCCTTGTACTTCGGGTACGGCTGCCACTTCATTCCGTCACCTCCCGCAGGAGGTCCATGATCTCCGCGCTGATCGCTTTCAGGTCGCGGTCAATCTCCTCCAGCGGACGTGGCGGCACGTACTTGTAGAAGTGCCGGTTGAACGGAATCTCGTAGCCCACCTTCGGCTTTCCGTGATCCGTCCAGGCGTCCGGGACGTGGGGCAGCACCTCGCGCCGGAAATACTCGTCCACGTCCTCGCGCAGGGGAACGTTCTCCGTGTCGCGGAGGTCGGCGTCCGCCTCCGGGTGTCCCTTGGCGTCGCGGCAGACCTCGGCCTCCTCGTCGCGCTCGGAAAGCGCCCCCAGCAACGCTTTCTGCTGCGGCGCGGAAAGCTCCACGCCGGCCCTGGCCAGCGCCTTCTTCAACTCCTTCTGGAAGGCCGGACGGCCCTTCCACTTCCGGTCCGGTCCCAACCCCTCCAACTCGGCTCTCAGCAGCCCGAGCCCCGCTTCCCCCAACTTGGCCAGCGCCGGACTCTCCGCCATGCGCGCCAGCCGTTCCGCCGAGTTTGCAAAGTTCAGCCGCAAGGGCCGCTCCACCGTGATGGTCCGGTAGCCGAAATCCTCATTCGCAAAAATGCGCGAGTATTCGCTCTCCTGGAACCCGCCGTACAACCCCACGATGCGCTCGATGTCCGCCGGAGACAGTTCCTTGCGCTTGGAGCCCAGGCTCTTGCGCATCTTCACGAAGAACTCGGCGGCATTGATGAGCTGGATTCTTCCCTTCCGCTCGGGAGCCTTGTGGTTGGACAGCACAAAGATGTAAGTCGAAATGCCCGTGTTGTAGAACATGTCCACCGGCAAGGCGACGATGGCCTCCAGGTAGTCGTTCTCGATGATCCACTTCCGGATCTCGCTCTCGCCCGAGCCCGCGCCGCCAGTGAATAGCGGCGAGCCGTTCAGCACGATGGCCACCCGGCTGCCGCCTTCGTTTCGCGGCCGCATCTTCGACAGTAGATTCAGCAGAAACAGCAGGCTGCCATCGGAAACGCGCGGCAGGCCCGGCCCGAAGCGCCCCGCGTGGCCGCGCTGCTCGTATTCCTTGCGCACCTCCGCTTCCACCTTCTTCCACTCCACCCCAAACGGCGGATTGGAGAGCATGTAGTCGAACCGCTTGTTGGGATGTCCATCGGCGGAAAGCGTGTTGCCGAAAATAATGTTGCCGATATCCTGCCCCTTGATCAGCATATCGGCCTTGCAGATGGCGTAGCTCTCGGCGTTGAGTTCCTGCCCATGCATCACCAGGCGCGCTTCCGGGTTCAAGCCGCCCAGGTGCTCGTCGGCGATGGAGAGCATCCCGCCCGTACCCGCCGCCGGGTCGTAGAGCGTGCGCACGATTCCGGGCTGCGTCAGCACCGCGTCATCCGTCAGGAACAGCAGGTTCACCATCAGCCGGATGACTTCCCTCGGCGTGAAATGCTCTCCTGCGGTCTCATTCGATAGCTCCGCAAAGCGCCGGATCAGTTCCTCGAAAATCAGACCCATGTCGCCGTTAGAGACCTTGTCCGGGTGCAGATCCACGGCGGCGAACTTTTGCACAATCTGGAACAGCAGATTGGACCCATCCAGCTTTTCCACCATGGCCCCGAAATCGAAGCGCTCGAACACATCGCGCACGTTCTCCGAGAACGCGTTCACATAGGCCAGCAGGTTCGGCTTGATCTGCGCCGCGTCTCCCTGCAAAACGGCGAAGTCCATCGGCGAAGTGTTGTAGAAAGAGAAACCCGACTTGGCCGTCAGGAACGGCCCGGCCGCCGCCCCCAGCGCCTTCCGTACCTCGGCAGCCTTCCGCACGGCCGGCTTGGTCGCTTCCAGCACGCAATCCAACCGGCGCAGCACCGTAAATGGCAGAATCACCTTGCCGTAGTCGGACTGTTTGTAGTCGCCCCGCAGCAGGTCGGCGACGGACCAGAGGAACGCAGCGTGCGATGAGAAGTTGATGGCTGGCATGAGTTAAGAGAACTGACCGGCGGCAAAGGCAAACGCCCCACCGTCCAAGTTCATCCTATCAGTCCCGAAGTCGGGCATAATGAAGGAAACAACCATGAGCCGCACGCTCCAGCTCGGCAATGCCCAGGTCGACGAAACCGATTTGGCGGATCTCTGCCTGCGCTACCGCGTCCGGGAACTCTCGTTGTTTGGCTCGGCCGCCCGCGGAGAGATGCGGCCCGACAGCGACATCGATATGCTTGTCGAATTCCTTCCGGATGCCGAAATCGACTTGGTGGACTACGCCGGCTTGATGCTGGATCTCTCACACCTCCTCGGGCGAAAAGTGGATCTGGTATCGAAGAACGGACTGAAACCGCTGATCCGAGCTTCCGTGCTCGGGGAGGCGCGGCCCTTGTATGCGGCGTGACAGCCTGTATCTTACCGATATCGTTGAGGCTGCGGACCACATTGCTGCTTTCATCGTGGAAACCGATTTTCCTGCATTCCAGAAATCGGAGTTGCTCCGCAGCGCCGTAGTTCAGAAGCTCGCGATTATCGGCGAGGCGGCTGCGCGAGTCTCCGAGGAACTGAAGGCCCACCACTCACAGGTGCCTTGGCCAAAGATCATAGCCTTCCGGAACATCCTTGTCCACGCGTACTTCGGAATCGATTCGGATGTGGTGTGGCTGGCCACCCGGAATCCCTACCCCATTTTGCGGGAGCAGGTAGCCGGCATCCTCGCTGCGGAATCCGGCGGCACCGAAGATCGGAGTGGCCGGTGACGAAACACGCTGCCCCCCAGCATTTACATCAAAGCTGTTTTGAGCGATCATTGTGCTTCTGGTCACAAATTGTGACCGCCCGGCGGCACACACCGCGGCCCGCTCTGCCGCGACGCGCCGGACGATCCGGAGGCGGTGCGTCTTCGTCTCACTCATCCGCGGAGGACAACCATGAAGGGTTTTACGGCGCGGGACACGGTTCTGGCGCTTACGGCGATTGGCGTGACGCTTGCGGCGTCGAATTTCTGGAGCCGCTGGCGCATTCCGAAGCTCGATACGCCGTACCAGGCGGTTCTGCTCACTAACGGCGCGACATACATTGGCAGAATGCAAGGCCTGGGAACGCCCTATCCGGTGTTGCGCGATGTCTTCTATATCCAGACAAAAGTCAACTCGGAGACGAATCAGACGGCGAACGTGATTACGCGGCGGGACGCGGCGTGGCACTCGCCGCCCTACATGATCCTCGACGAGAAACAGATCGTCATGATCGAGCCGGTTGGCGTGAACTCGAAGGTCGCCGAACTCATCAACGAAAACTCGAACCCGGCCCGCAGATGAACAGCGGCTATCGCGCACTCGCGAACATCCGCACGAGTTGCATCACGATCGGTGGCATCGCGTCGGGCGGCATCCCATAGTTCGCGGCGAGCCGGTTGTCCTCAAAATAGTCTACGCGTAGGGATCCCGCCGGATACGTCTCCCGCGCGGCGCCGCCATGACGTTTGAAGAGGGCCAGCAGTTGATCGAATTTCTCGTGGCTCACAACGAGGGTTGATGCCGCGGAGCGGGCACCGGACCCGCATGCAATAGTGAACGGCGCGAGTGAGGCGTCCGCCGGGCCGATCTGATGAAATACGAGCCTCGCTACGGCTGGCGGGCTTTCGGCGGCGGCCCCCGTCGCCAGCCCGCTTGCAGCAACCGCGAAAACAAGGGCGGCTACGGAGGGCTTCATCGCCGCAACGCGCCGCGCTTTCTGCAGAGACACAGAAGTGCGCCCAAAGCCGAACCGAGGAGGA
>JAPKZC010001023.1:0-715 GCA_026394025.1 Candidatus Solibacter sp. | reverse complement strand
TGTGACAAAGCCGCCGGCAGTCGGGTTACCCAATCCCACGATCGTGAGCGTGTAGTTGGGCGACGGGTCGAAAGGATCGGACGAGATAAGCGAATCGCCGGCGGTTCCAGCCGGAACCCCGGAAAGCCCCGTGGTCAGCTTGGCGAAGATATCCACCGATGCCGTGCCTCCTTCGAGCACGTTGAACGTATACCCGAAATCGCCGATGGTGACGAAGTCCGCGCTCGCGATCGGGTCGTCCGTGTTCAAGGTATTCACGATACCGAACTGCGTCTTAAGATGGAAGTTCTTCTCGGGGACATTATCGAATGCGATGGCTAGGTCGAACCACACTCCATTAGCCCCGGTTCCGGAAGAGATCGTACCGTTGTGGAATGTCAGTGTCCCTAAGTCGAACGTCGTGTTGGGCAACGTGTCGAAGGCCCGCCCGTCAAAGGTCAAAGAACTCGGGTTGCCGCTTCCCCACGCGAAACTGTTTGTGTTTACGCCGGTGAGCACGGCGTCTGGATCCGGTATTGGATCGACAAAGACAGCGGAGTCGGTTCCGACCGTAGCTTTCTTCATGCTCCAGCCCCAACTGGTTCCGTTCTCGACTTCCAGGGACGTGCCGTTCGCGCCGACGATTACCGGGTACAGAGCCGCGCTCCAGGTGATCGGGTTGATCGTCGCGAGATCGGCTGGCGGGCGGGTTGAGAAGTCGTAGAAGTTCAGTTGA
>JAPKZC010000581.1 GCA_026394025.1 Candidatus Solibacter sp. | reverse complement strand
CGTTGCCGCCGTTGCCCACGATGATCCAGAGATTGTCCGTGACCTTCTCCATGGTGAGCGCCGGCCGCGGCTGCTGTTGTGCCCAGGCGACCCAAAGGCCCACGGCCCCGGCCACAATCAGTGTTACACGAGTGATCGCGTCTTTACGGAATGCCATGACGCCATTGTAAAACAATCATCAATTCTCTCGTGCCGGTCTTTTCATCCGTGATATCACCTGCCAAGCTGTAGATCAGAAGAGAGGGGTTCCATGAAACCAAGTCAGTTTTTAGTCCCACGGGGACGGAGCTTGCCTTCCAGAATACTGTCGACGATCGCGCTTCTCGCCGCTGCCGGCGTGACAGGCGGATATGCGCAGACCACCAGCGGTTCGATTGCGGGAGGTGTGGTGGACCAGCAACAGTCCGCCGTACCGGGCGCGGCGGTCCACATTAAGGATGCTGCAAAGGGGTTCTCGCAGAGCGCCGTGACCGACCGGGAAGGGCGCTTTGTCTTCCCGCAACTTTCACCCGGGACGTACACGCTCGATATCGAAGGCAAGGGCTTCAAGAGAATGGAGCGCACGAACCTGGAACTGGTGGCGAACGATAAACTCGCCCTGGGCTCGATCACCCTGGAAGTGGGCGCGGTCACGGATACGGTGACGGTGACGGGCCGCCTGACCTTGGATTACGGCATGCGTTTCTACTGGATTCAGCCGCAGTTCGACGAGGCTTTGCAGACCTCCAACTTCCTGCCGGACCAGTTCAGCAAAGCGGACGCGCCGCGGCTGTACCGGCCGGTTTGCGTCGGCAACTCGGCGCCATGCAGCGGCACCAGCCGCCGCGCGGCGGACCCGAGCGCTCTCGTGGCGGGCTTCGTGCCCACCGCCGCGAACACAATTGACGGCGCCTACATCGGGCGCATTGTGCCCAACACCGGGAAACTGTTGAACGGCATCCTGCAAGCGGGCAACGGCATCGAAAAGGGCCTTTACCGGAATCGCGGCATTCACTTCGCGCCGCGCATCGGGTTTGCGTACGATTTGAAGGGCGACCAGAGCATCGTGGTACGCGGCGGCGGCGGAATGTTCTATGACCGGCCGCAGGGCAACGTAGTTTTCGACTTGTTGACGAATCCGCCCACCACGCTGTCGCCCACCTACTTCTTCGGCCAGATGCAGACCCTCAATACGGGACAAGTGCTGTTGGCGCCGCCCGCCCTCTTGGCCTACGATCACGAAGGCAAGTCGCCGACCTCCTACGCCTTCAACCTGGGCGTGCAACTAAAGCTGCCGATGGACTCCGTGCTGGATGTCTACTACGTGGGCACGCTAGGTGCGCACCTGCTGCAGCGGCGCAATATCAACGCACCGGCGTACGGCGCGGCGTACCAGGCGGCAAACCAGGACCCGACGCTGGCCGCGAACAGCACCGGCGCGAACGCGCTGCCGGTGGATTTCCTGCGCCCGTACCAGGGCTTCGGGAACCAGCAGCGATCCCTACCGGCAGTTCAACGTCTCGGCGTTCACTGCGCCGGGTCTGGGAAGCGTGGGACTGGAATCGGGACGCAACTTCCTGTACCGCTCGCCGATCAACAGCTGGGACGTGTCGATGGCGAAGGAATTCCGCTTTAAGGAGAGGGGCAGAATCGAGCTCCGGCTGGACACTTTCAATACCTTTAATCACACGCAGCTCGACGGTATCAACGCGACGCTGAATGTCACCAGCCTGACCAATACAACACCGACCAACCTCGCTTCGGAAACGGGGAACAGGACGGGGTTTGGGGCGGTCACTTCGGTGCGTCCGCCGCGCAACATGCACATCTCGGCCCGCTTCCAATTCTAAAAGGGGCTGAAGGGCGAGCAGGGTTCGCGGGCATCCGCGGGCCCTTTTCGCTAGTTCAGCGTACCCATGACCATGATTTCACCCAGTCCGGCATTGCGGCCCTGGGCCTGGTCGATGCGGAACGTCACGGAGCGGATGGTCTTCGGCGGGAAGGTGACACGTTCGGGCGTGCCGCCGGCGGGCAAGGCGCGCACCGGGATCACGCTGCCGTCATCGAAGGTCAGGGTGCCGGTAACTACGTTGTCGACGGGGTCGGGCCGGTCATAGAGGCGGATCTCGGTGACGGTGGCGGGTTTGTCCCAAGACAGGGTGATCCACGCGCCCGCGCCTTCGCGCGCGGTGATCCATTCGTTGGCATCGGGCTGGCCATCCGCCACGCCCTCGCCGGTTTGCCCGGGTGCAGTGTCTTCCGATGAAACGGTCACGGTGGCCAACGGTGCGATGTTGCGCAGGTTGCGGTCGCCGGGCATCGCGACGGAGACTGGGGTGGGACGGCGGATGACCACGCCGGCCCGGCCCAAGCGCATCACGGAAGGCGCAAACCTCAGCGCCAGTACGCCGGCGATGCCAAGTAGCGCCAAGCCGGCCAACCAAAGGTTACTCCGTAACGCCTTCGACAATGCCGAACCTCCCGCGCCGCGTGGCAATCCGCCGCGTCCCGCTTGCGCTCACGCAACGGAGCAGCTTAAGAGTTAGTATGCCAGAGCGCGCAGGGGCTTAGCGCCAGGCGCGGAAGGATCGGCCGGCGCGGCGCATCTCGTCGCGGAACTGGCGCATTTCGCGCGCCACTTCGGCCTGAGCCTGGCTCAGTTCGGCGCGCCATTCGCGATGCGCCGAGTCCAACTCCCGCCGCACCTCCCGGCGGGCCTGCTCCATCTCACGCCGGGCCTCGGCGCGGGCACGCCGGGCTTCTCCAACGGCCTGGCGCACTTGCGCGCGCACCTGCTGGCGCGCTTCCCATCGCCCTTCCCAGCGCCAGTCCGCCAGGGCCGGCATCACCGCCAACAATGCAATGACTACTACGTATTTCATCGCGTCTCTCCCTTATTCATATCGCAATGCCTGAATCGGGTCAATCGTGCTGGCCCGCCGCGCCGGCAGGAAGCCGGCGACCGCCGCCACCAATGCCAGAATCACCAGCGCCGCCGCCGCCGAAACCATGTCGGTGGCCTTGACGCCGAACAACTGCGTGGAGACATATTTGCTCACGGCCCACGCCACCGGAATCCCGATGGCAAGGCCGGCCGCCACCAGCACGAGGGCCTCGCGCATCACCATCCACACCACCTGCGCTTGAGGCGCGCCGAGAGCCATCCGGAGGCCGATCTCCTTGGTGCGGCGTGCCACCATGAACGCCATCACGCCGTACAACCCGAGCGCCGCCAGCACCGTGGCCAGCAGGCCGAAGGCGGCCGATAGCACGGCAATCAGTCGCTCCGTACTCAAGGTCTCATCGAGTTGGCGATCCAGCGTCTTCATGTCGTAGACCGGCATGGCGCCATCGAGTTCCTGCACCTTGCGACGCAGCGCTGCAAACATGCTCTTCGAATCCACAGTTGTCCGGACATAAAAGGCCACGCCGGCTGGGTAATCTGCCTGGG
The DNA here is from genome assembly GCA_026394025.1 of Candidatus Solibacter sp. GTDB lineage: Bacteria > Acidobacteriota > Terriglobia > Bryobacterales > Bryobacteraceae > Solibacter. The sequence continues at coordinate 144 of JAPKZC010000581.1, read as the reverse complement.
AGAGCGCTAGAGTCCTTGTCTAAGAAATTGTAATTCGAATGCGTCAAGTTTAGGCAATAAGGCGCTCGCGTTCGCAACAGGCTTGGATTTCCGATTCCAGGCGATCAAATGCGGTGCGTAGTGCCGTCGGAACTGGCGGCGCCG
>JAPKZC010000713.1:566-1773 GCA_026394025.1 Candidatus Solibacter sp. | reverse complement strand
ACGGCGTCGATCACGTGGACGGCCACCGCACCGTGGCGCTGGCCATTGGCCCGCACATCCGGCGCGGGACCGTGGATTCCACGCACTTCAACCACACCAGCATGATCCGCACCATCCAGGACATCTATCGCATTCCGCCGCGGACGCGCTTCTTCGCCAGTGCGCGCGCCATGAACAGCGCCTTCACCGCCCAGGCGGACCTTTCGCCGTACAAGTGCACCACCCCGAAGCAGTCGCTGGATGAGATGAACCCGCCGCTGAAGGCCCTCAATGGCCGGCGACTGTGGGCGGCGCGGCAGTCGATGGCGATGACCTGGTCGCATCCGGACGACATCGATCAGGACGTGCTGAACCGCATCCTCTGGTGGGATGCCAAGGGATGGGACGCGGCGTACCCCTCGCTTCACAAAGCCCCGCGAGCCAAAGATCGGACGAAGCCTGCGGAAGAATGATCCGGCGCGAGATTCGCCCAGGCGGCCGAGTGGCACATCGCGCCAAACCGCATCGGCATCATGGGATTTTCCGCGGGCGGTTACGTCGCCGCCGCCGTGGGGCTACAGCACGACCCGGCCAGCCGGCCGGATTTCGTGGCCCCGATCTACGGTGCGATGCCGGAGGAGTTCAGCGTGCCGAAGGATGCGGCGCCTCTGTTTCTGGCGCATGCCGACGACGACAAGACCGTGCCGGTGGTGAAAACCAGCGTGCGATTATATCTGGCGTGGAAAGAGGCACAAATGCCCGCCGAACTCCACATCTATCTACGCGGCGGCCACGGCTTCGGCATGCGCAAGAAAGGCCTGCCAGTGGACACCTGGATTGACCGCTTCCGCGACTGGCTGGGCAACCAGGGTTTGCTCAAGCCGGCGCAGTAGGGCTCACCGCAGGTGCTCGCGGAGTAAGCCTCCAGAGCTGCGGATCTCCAGCGTCGATTCGTTTCTGGCTACCGACAACCAGATTCTGCGCTCGATTACTCAAGGGCAAGCAGGAATAGGCGCCCAGCCGTTGCTACGGCGTTCAAATCTGCCACCTGATGTTTTCGCCGTTGATCGGAATCATCGGCGTTCCGCGGGGTTCCCAGCGTGGGGCAATCAGCTTGGCATTCCACGCCTTCAGCGCTGCGCGGAGTTCTTTGACGACATCCGGATGCTGGGTCGAGAGGTCCTTTTTCTCTCCGATGTCCGTGGCCAGATCATAGAGGCGGTTCTTG
>JAPKZC010000713.1:0-525 GCA_026394025.1 Candidatus Solibacter sp. | reverse complement strand
TTCTTGTCTTCCCCGACCGCGATTAGCTTCCAGTTCCCCCTCCGCGCCGCGGAATTAGAGCCCGCACGCCAAAAAAGGATGTCGTGGGGCGCACCCTCCTTCTTACTGGTGAGATACGGCATCAAATCCACGCCGTCGTACTCGCGATCCTGGGGCAGCCTGGCTCCCGCGAGATTGAGGAAAGTCGGGAAAATGTCGCGTGAGACGACGGGATGCCGGTAGGTCTGCCCCGCGGGGATATGCCCCGGCCACTGCATCGCAAACGGAACACGGATACCACCTTCGTAATAGGTGCATTTGCAGCCGTTCAGTGGGCCGTTGCTGCCGGCGCGGGTATAGATCGGGCAGCCGTTGTCACTCAGGAAGCAGATCACTGTGTCCTTCTCCAGGCCGCTTTCCCGGACTTTGCTGACAATGGCCCCGATGGCGTCGTCCATGGCGCTGGTCATGGCGGCGAGCATCCGGTGGCGCTTGTTAGCAATGTTGGCGAAACGATCCAGATACTTCTGCGTGGCCTGCAAAGGT
>JAPKZC010000540.1 GCA_026394025.1 Candidatus Solibacter sp. | reverse complement strand
TCGATTTCCACCTGATACCGCTTCACCAGGCCGCCGAACGGGATCACGTCACCCACGCCGGCAACCTGCTGCAGGCGCGGCGCCACCACCCAGTCTTGCAGCTCCCGCAGGCCCATTTCATCCGTTGCACTGCCCCGCAGCACATAGCGGTACAACTCGCCCGCCGGCGTCACCGGCGGCGCCAGGGTGGCCGTCACGCCTTCCGGCAGTTCCACATCGTGCAGCCGCTCCATCACCACCTGCCGCGCTAAGTGCTCCTCCATGTCCGCCCCGAAGGTCAGATCGACAACCGAGAGGCCGAAGATGGTCCGCGACCGCCGCGAGATCACTCCCGGCACGCTGTTCATGGCGCGTTCCAGCGGCACGGAGACCTGCATTTCCACTTCCTCCGGCGCGTGCCCTGGGTAGAGCGTGACAATCGTGACCTGCAGGTCCGAGATGTCCGGATAGGCTTCGATCTTCAAGCGCGACAGCGACCACGCGCCGAATACCGCGATGAACAGGGCCGAGGATGATGTCTTTGGAAAATGCAATCCGTCAAATCGCAGGTGGCTTTTGTACAGTGAAAGTATAAGGCTGTTCAGCGCCAGTTTGTCGCTGTCCACCACCACCCGCTCGCCTTGCTTGACGCCGGCCAGCACCGGAATTACTCCGTTGATGGCCTCGCCGGTGTCGACCCGGGTTTGCTCCAAGCGGCCGCCGGCGCGTTCCACCATCACCCAGGCCGCCCCGTCGCCGTGCACTACGGCGGTGGCCGGAACGCACGCCAACTGCCGCACGCCATGGGAATGCCGGATCCGTGCGAACATCTCCGGCCGCAGGCGCCCGCCGCGGTTTTCCAGTTCGGCCTGCACCTTCACGGTTCGTGTTTCGGGATCGACCGTATCGGCAATGCGTCTCACCCTGCCTGAAAACTTCTCGCCCGGATACGCCTGTAGTTCGATCGTTAGCAACTCATCGATTCGCACCAGCCGGATCGAGTTCTCATTCACCTGCGATGTGACCCACACGCTGCTCAGGTCGGCAATGGTCATCAAGGCCAGGTTGGTATCATTGCGCAACTCGCCCGGCGCCACCGAAACGTCAAGCACTTTCCCGGCGATGGGAGCATTGATTGATATTTCGTGGGTGTGATGGGCGGGGTCCAGGCCAAGCATCTCCAACCGGTGCAACGTCGCCTCCGCCCCCGCTTGCGCCGCCGACAGGGTCGCTTTGTTCAGTTCCACCTCAGCCTCGGCGTTGATCACGTCCTTCAGCGGCGCGGCCTTGTTGGCGTTCAGTTCGCGAAATCGCGCCAGGTCTTTTTCCGCCCTGGCCAGGGTGGTGGCCGCCTGCCGGGCTTGTGCCTGCGCCTGGGTATGAGCGGCGAACGCCATGCCCACGTCCAAACTTTCGATCACGGCCACGGTTTGCCCTTCGTCCACGGCGTCGCCCAGTTTCACCAGTACCCGGCGCACGCGCCCCGGCAAGGGCATCAGTACCTTGGAGACGCGGTTGGGATTCAGTTCCACCTTGCCCGGCGCCACAATCTCATCCACGGGGAACCCCCGCATCTCCACCGCGGCCGTCACCACTTTGCCCGGTTGCGTTTCGCTCTTTTTCGCTTTGGCTGCGACCGTGTCCGAATTGCGCCCGCAGCCTGCGCTCCACCATGCCATGGAGATGCTCAGTGCAATCGAAGCCAGCCTCACTTGGTCACCGTCCTTCCCGCCACGGAGTCCAACAAGTACAGGCTCCGGGCGTACGCCGCGCGCGCGTCGATATGAGCCTGCAACGTCTCGTTGTAGGTGCGCTGCGCATCCAGCAGTTCGAGCAGCGTGACGTGCCCGCGCCGGTATGAATACTCGGTCACCCGGCGGACGTCCCGCGCCTGTTCCAGCATCTCCCCCTCGATGTTCCGTAACAAACCGTCGGCCGCCAGCATTTCCTCATGCGCCGCATCCACCTCACCCGTAATTAGGATCTGGAGTTGACGGATGCGTAGCTCCGCCTGCCGCTGCTCCTGGCGGGCGCGTTCGATCTCGCCCTGGTTGCGGCTGAATACCGGCAACGGCACCTCTAGGAATACGCCCGTTGAATTACTCATCCCATTAATCCCCTGTTGGCGCCGGTACTCCGTGCCCACCGTCGGATCGACCTTTGCCTGCGAAACCTGCGACCGGATATCGGCCCCCGCGCGAGCCAAATCCTGGCGCAGCGCGAGCAGGTCCGGCCGCTGCTCGAACGCCGCTTGCCGCAGTTGATCGCGCTCCGGAAGGCCGGCGTCGCGCCGCAGATCTCCCACCAGTTCCAACGTCATGGAAGGGGAGGTCCGGCCCATGGCGGTTTGGAGGCGAATCAGCCCGGCGCGCCACCGCGCTTCCGCCCCCCGCGCCAGGTTGCGCTGCTGTAGCGAAGCCAGCCGGGAACGCAGCAACTCCACCTCGGCGATCTCACCCGCGCGAAGTCTCGCCAGGTTGACCTCCACGATGCCTTCAAAATATGTCAGGTTCTCTTTTGCCAGATGCAGGCTCTCGCGCGCCACTTGCGCATCGACGAAGGCGTTGGCAACTTCCAGGGCGACGCCTCGAACGGCATTCCGGAACTGCAACTCGGTAACCGAGCGCGCGAGTTGCGCCACTTCCGTCCTTCGTGCCCGTTTGCCGCCAACCTCGATAGGGAAGTCCATCCGCACCGTATACTCCGCCGGACCTCCGCCGTTAGTCTCGCTGAAACCCGTTCCCAGGACGTCCAAGTGGTCCCCGCTGGCGCTCACCACGGGATTCGGACGCAGCCGCGCGCTCAGGATTTTGGCCTCGGCGATCGCGATGTTGGCTTTCTCCGCCAGCAGCCCCACGTTGTTTTGCAGCGCCTCGGCGACCGCCTGGTCCAGACTGAGCCGGTCCTGGGCACCCGCCATCCACGCCGTGCCGAGCCCGCAGACGGCCAGCAACCCGCCGCGCCACAGCGTGCGGATCGTATGCGCGCGCCGCAGGGGAAGGCACCGCGCCCCTTTCGGGCTCCTACCCCTCGCTCGCGCCAGCACAGCCGCACCGGAGAGCCCGTCGGTCGGTCGCTTATTCATCTGGAAACCCCGATCTCCGAAACAGCGAGAGTATCATGCTTGCATCGATCAGGGTGCTCGCCTTCGAAACACGTCCAGGACGTGGAAGCGGCAAGTCTTTCACCGAACCCGGAAGATTATCTTAGTGTATTAATGTCAAGTATTTTAACATTATTGTTTTCATATATTTAAAGGAAAATCTTGTCACTCTACCGGGAAGTGTGCTAATAATACTTGTGGAACTCAGCAATTCCGCATGAGTGCCCTCGTAGATCAAATACCCAAATTTTGGAAAGTGGGAGGTTGTTCATCCATGAAGATTCGTCCGCTCTATGACCGCATCGTGGTCAAACGGATTGAGGAGAAGGAACAGATGCAGGGTGGTCTGTACATCCCCGATACCGCGAAAGAAAAACCGCAGGAAGGCGAAGTTGTAGCCGTCGGCAAAGGCAAGCGCCTGGAAGATGGCAAGGTGGTGGTGCTCGACGTTCAGGTCGGCGACCGCATCCTGTTTGGCAAGTACTCCGGCAGCGATATCAAGCTGGATGGAGAAGAGTACCTGATCATGCGTGAGGACGAAGTCCTCGGAATTCTGGACGCGAAAGTGAGCTAAGGAGCTTAAGACTATGGCAAAACAAATCATCTATGCCGATGCCTCCCGTCAGGCGATTCTCCGCGGTGTGAATCAACTGGCCGACGCAGTGAAAGTGACCCTCGGCCCCAAGGGCCGCAATGTGGTCCTCGAGAAGAAGTTCGGCGGACCCACCATCACCAAAGACGGTGTGACGGTCGCCAAGGAAATCGAACTCAAGGATCCTTTGGAGAACATGGGCGCCCAGATGGTGCGCGAAGTGGCCTCCAAGACTAGCGATGTGGCCGGCGACGGCACCACCACCGCCACCATCCTGGCGCAGAGCATCTACCGCGAAGGCGTCAAGGCCGTTGCCGCCGGCGCCAACCCGATGGCCCTCAAGCGCGGCATCGACAAGGCCGTCGAAGTGATCACCGAGGAAGTCAAGAAGCTCTCCAAGCCCGTGTCCGGTGACATGATCGCCCAGGTTGGCACCATTTCCGCCAACAGCGACACCACCATCGGCAACATCATCGCCGAAGCCATGAAGAAAGTCGGCAAGGATGGCGTGATCACGGTCGAAGAGTCCAAAACCATGGTGACCGAGCTCGATACCGTCGAAGGTATGCAGTTCGACCGCGGCTATCTCTCCCCGTACTTCGTGAGCGATGCCGAGCGCATGGAAGTGGTTCTGGAAGAGCCCTACATCCTGATCCACGAGAAGAAGGTCAGCGCCATGAAAGACCTGCTGCCCGTGCTGGAAACCATCGCCAAGATGGGCAAACCCCTGGTGATCATCGCCGAAGACGT
>JAPKZC010000225.1:4438-5106 GCA_026394025.1 Candidatus Solibacter sp. | reverse complement strand
TGATCGCATACGGCAGGCCGACCCCCAACGCCCGCACCTCCGTGGGAAACAACTCGGCCTTGGTGGCCGCGTTGACCGATGTGTAACCGCTGACGACCACCAGTCCTATCAGGATCAGCGGCACCGCCGTCCACGCGCTGTGGGTGTGGCTGATGGCGGTCAGCAGCGGGACGGTCGTGACCGTGCCCAACACCCCGAAGGCGATCAGAATGGGACGCCTTCCGACGATATCCGAGAGCGCGCCCACCACTGGCTGGAGCAGGATGAAGAACAGCAGCGTCGCTCCAGAAACCAGCGAGGACGCGCTCCGCGACAGGCCGCCCGTGTTCACCAGAAACTTTTGCATATACACCGTGTAAGTGTAGACCGCCACGGTGCCGCCGAGCGTCAACCCTGCCACCGTGCCGATCGCCCGAGGGTGGCGCAGCAGGACCTTGACCAGATTCTCGGTCGGTTGATGGGTGCGCTTGCTGTCAAAGGCTACCGTCTCGCGCAGTGCTCGCCGCAGGTAGAAGGCAACCACGGCGAAGCAGGCCCCGAGCGCGAACGGAATCCGCCAGCCCCAGTCGTCGAGTTGTTTGGGCGTAAGAAATACCTGTTGCAGTAGTAGCAGGACGATCACCGCCAGCAACTGGCCGCCCTGCAAGGTGACGTACTGAAAGCTGGAA
>JAPKZC010000225.1:0-4367 GCA_026394025.1 Candidatus Solibacter sp. | reverse complement strand
GTATTCGCCGCCAACGCTGATCCCCTGGAGCAATCGCGCCATGATCAACACAACCGGCGCCGCGATCCCGATGGAGCGGTAGCCGGGCGTCACCGCGATCATCAGGGAGCCCGCGCACATCAGGAGCACCGAAAGGGTCAAGGCGGCCTTGCGTCCCTTGCGGTCGGCGTAGAGCCCCATCAATAGCCCGCCGATGGGGCGCATCAGATAACCCACCGCGAAGATGGCGGCGGTATTCAACAATTGCGCCGTCTGATTGCCGTTCGGAAAGAAAGACTTGGCGAAGTACAAAGAGAACGAGGCATAGACCAGCCAGTCGTACCACTCGATCAGGTTGCCAATCGAACCGCCGACGATCGACTTGAGACGGTCGCGGGTCCTTACGACCGGGGGCTCCTCGATGCCGGCTGCCACTGCGATGGTTTCGCGATTCATGTCCCCTCAGGCGCTAAGACTTGGCGCATACCTTGAAGCACAGTGTAGGCCAGCGGACGCGGGAAACCGCGCCGGCAGGTGTGAGTCACAGGTAAATCACCCGTGAATTCGCCTGTAAACACGTGATAGAGCGTCATTTGCCCGTACTGCACATCCCGCCACGCCGGTGATATAATCGAGCACGGTGATAGCCAGGGAAGAGGAAACAAAGACCCAGGTAGAGCGGATTCTGCAGAGCGAGGCTTTTCGCGGCTCTCCGGAGTTGCGCCGTCTCTTTCGGTTTCTTGCGGAAAAGTCCCTCTCGGGGGAGGCCGACGAACTGAAGGAGTACACCGTCGCCATCGACGGGCTGGGCAAGCCTTCTACGTACGACCCGCGCCAGGATTCCGTGGTTCGCATTCAGGTCGGGCGCCTGCGCCAGAAACTGTCGGAGTATTATCGCTACGAGNTATTATCGCTACGAGGGCAAAGACGATCCGATCGTCATCGAGGTCCCGAAGGGCCATTTCCGGCTGAACTGCGAACCGCGTCCCCGCGTCCCGGAGGTAGCCCCGCCAACGCCGGAAATCAAGCCGGAACCTCATCCCATAACTCAACCCTTGGATTGGCGTAAGGCCGCCTTCGCGATGGGCGCCGCTTTGGCGGTCGTCTTAGTGTGCGCAGTCTTTCTGTCGATCCAACTTTCACGGGAGCGCAAGGAGAGCGCTGCCTTCCGTGCGTCCTGGACGCCGGAACTGGAAGAACTGTGGAGTCCCTTCCTGACCCCGAAACGGCCCCTGATCGTTTCCGTCGCCGCCCCTCTGTTCGTGGGCATGCAGGGCTACGGCCTATTCCGCGACTTGACGCTCAACCGGTGGGAGGATGTCCTGACCTCGCCGAAGATCGATGCCATCCGCAAGGCGCTCGGCAACCCCGGCATGCTTCCTCGCTACTACTATGCGGGTTCCGGCGAGGTCAGCGCGGCCTTCCACCTGGGCAAATTGCTGGCAACGACGAATCTCTCCATGTCCATCGCCAAGAGCAGCCAGCTTTCCTGGCAGCAGCTCGCCGATAATAATGTGGTGGCGATCGGCCCGGCCCGGCTCTTTCAGGACCAATTGCGTGCCCTCCCGGCGGAACTTGAGTTCCTGATGGACGAAGCCGGAATCCACAATCTGCATCCCAAATCGGGAGAGGCGTCCGTGTTCGCCGATCAGTATCCCTCGATCCTGCGCATTGAGACTCCCGGAGTGCCCGACGACGGCGAGGTCTATTCCCTCATCACCCTCCGACCCGGTCCGCTAAGTAATGGTGCTGTGCAGAGTTTCAGCAGCAACCACAGTCCGGGTACGCTTGCCGCCGTCCAGTGGTTCACCAACCCGCCCATGGCGAAAGCCCTGGTGGCAAAACTCAGGAAACCGTCCGGCCAGATTCCTCGCTACTACCAGCTTGTCTTGAAAGTGAAATACAAGGACGCGGTGCCCACCGACATCTCCTACGTTACACATCGCGAACTGCGCACGGGCAAGACGAACCCCGCGGAAAAATAGACCGCCGGCCTATTCGCCAGTATTTCAATCACATCGGCCCGTATGTAACGGGTGATTTACTGGTTTGTCACACCCGCCGTGGCAAACATCCTGGTACAACTGAAGATCATGAACCGCCGCAGATTCCTTCGTGCCTCCGCATTGGCCGCCTCCGCCGCAGGCGCAGTGGCTGCTGCCCCGCCCCCGCAGCAGAGCGCATCCGCGGCGAAGCCGGACGCAACAGTGGCGAAAGATGTGACCCGCCGCCTGGCTCGTTACGTGGTGTCGGCCCGCACCGAAGATCTTCCGGACGGTGTCCGCAAGGAGGCCACCCGCACATTGCTCAACTGGGTGGGGTGCGCCGTCGGCGGTTCGCGCCACGAGACCGTCGATAACGCTATCAGCGCGCTTTCGCCATTTTCAGGACCCGCCCAGGCTACCATCCTCGGCCGCCACGAGCGCATGGATGTCCTGCACGCCTCGCTCATGAATGGCATCAGCTCACACATTTTCGATTTCGACGACACGCACCTACGCACCATCATCCACCCTGCCGGGCCAGTCGCTTCGGCGATTCTCGCACTTTCCGAGTATCGCGCTGTTTCCGGAGCCGATTTCCTCAACGCCCTGGTGCTTGGCGCGGAAGTGGAGTGCCGCATCGGCAACGCCGTCTATCCGGCCCACTACGACGTGGGCTGGCACATCACCGGAACGGTAGGACCATTCGGTGCGGCGGCGGCCGTTGGCAAACTGCTCCACCTCTCTGAGCAGCAGATGGTTTGGGCTCTGGGCCTGGCGGCGACGCAACCGGTGGGCCTCCGCGAGATGTTCGGCACTATGACCAAGAGCTTCCATCCAGGGCGCGCGGCTCAGAACGGCTTCACCGCGGCGCTGCTGGCTTCCAAGAACTTCACTAGTTCCAGCGCGGGAATTGAAGCCCCGCGCGGCTGGGCCAGCNNNNCTGGGCCAGCGTGCTCAGCACTGCCCGCAACTACGCCGCGATCACGGAAAATCTCGGCGCGCATTACGAGATCTCCGAGAACACTTACAAGCCCTTCCCTTGCGGCATCGTCATCCATCCGGCGATTGACGGCTGCATACAACTGCGCAACCAGTACAACTTCGCCGCCGCCCAGATCGAGCGCGTCGAACTCAAGGTGCATCCACTGGTGCTGGAACTCACCGGCAAAAAGACGCCGCAGGCAGGCCTGGAAGGCAAGTTCAGTGTGTATCACGCGGTGGCGGCCGCCTTGATCGACGGCGTGGTCGGCGAGAAGCAGTTCAGCGACCCGGCGGTCCGTAACCCGGCCACAATTGCCTTGCGCGAACGCGTGGTAGCCGTGGTTGATCCCTCGATTGCCGAGGACCAGGTTCGCATCGCCATTATCCTGAAAGACCAGCGCCGCCTGGAAAAGTACATCGAGCACTGCGTCGGCAGCGCTAAGAACCCCATGACCGACGCCCAACTGGAAGCCAAATTCGCCGCTCTCGCCGACGGCGTCCTGCCGAAGGACCAGACCCGCCGCCTGATGGATTTGTGCTGGAATATCTCGAACGTGCCCGATGCGGCGCAACTGGCCCGTGCGGCGGCGGTCTAAGGAGGCGGCGAGTTGAACCGCGCGGTGGTCAAACGGCCTCTCCTACTTGCCCAAATTCCGGTCGAAGAATTTCGCCATCGTCTCCAGCGCTTCCGTTGCCTCGGGGATTCCGATCATGAACCAGTGCGCGTGCGACATGGCCTCGAATACTACCAGTTCCGCGTCCACCCCAGCACGTAAGAGCGCGCGGTGAAAGATCGAGGTCGAACTCAGGAACTGGTCGCGCGTTCCGGTGATGCACAGCGTCGGAGGCAGCCCCGTCAGATCGGCGAAGATCGGCGAGGCCAGAGGGTCTTTCGGATCGTGGCCCGCCATGTAAGGACGAGAGCTCTCCGCCTCCGGAATCCTCGCGCCCATCAAACCTGGCACTCCGAAGAACGCATGCGAATCGCCCGACGCCGTGAAATCCACGTGCCCCGTGAAGAACCCCAGCGCCGCCGGCAGTGGGACCTTGTCGTGCTTCAATCGCACCGCCACCTGTGCCGTCAGAATCGCGCCCGCCGACGTACCGTAGATCGCCAGGGTTCCTGGCTGATGCGTCTTCAAAAGCTCTTTGTATACCGCCACCACATCGTCCACCGGGGCGGGGAACACAAACTTCGGCGCCAGGCGATAGTACACCGAAACCACCTGTGTCTGCGTCATGCTCGCAATCGGAATGCTTTCCAGCAGCGACGAAGCATCGCTCTGGAAGCCACCCCCGTGCAGGTTGATCAACAGCCGGTTCCGCTTGTTGGCCGGCATGTTCGGCGGCGTGAAGTACCTCACCGTCACGCCCGCAATTGTCTTCTCCTCTTCTTTCACCGGGTACATGGCGCGAGCCTTC
>JAPKZC010000505.1 GCA_026394025.1 Candidatus Solibacter sp. | reverse complement strand
CCCCCAGCCGGATAGCCCCCAGCCCACAGCCTACAAACTTAGTGACCGCCGCCGCGATCAACAGCAGAATGGCCAGTCTCAGCACGGGCCACTCGCGGAAAATGGCCAGGTCGACCTTCATGCCGATCCCCACCAGAAAAAACGGCACCAGCAATTCCGCGACGCCGTGCACCAGGTGCCGTTCGCGTTGGCTCACGCTCTCCGCCAGGGCCATCCCCGCCAGGAACGCGCCCACGATGGCCGCCACCCCAATCCACACCGCGGCCAGCGAGAGCGCAAAAAGAAACAGCATCGCCAGAATGAACTCTCCCTCGCCCACCCGCAATCGGCGGTGTATGGCGGGCAGAACAATGCACACCACCTTCGGGCCCCACTTGGCGACAATCACCGTGAAGCCCACCGCCAGCACCGTTGTGATGGTGATCTCGGCGATCTGCAGCTTCCCCTTGGCCAAGCTGCTGACTACCGCCAGCACCAGCAAACCCTGCACATCGTCAATCACCGCCGCCGCCAAAATGATCTTGCTCGACAGTTCGTGCAGCAGGCCGCGCGCGTTCAGCACTTGTGCCGTGATCCCTACGCTGGTCGCCACCATGGCGGCGCCAACGAAAACCGACGCAATCACCGGCTGGCCGAACGCCGTCATGATGCCCCAGCCCAGGGCGAAAGGGCAGATCACGCCCAGCGTCGCCACCAGCGTCGCCGTGCCGCCCACGCGTAGGAGTTCGGAAGATTTGACCTCGAGCCCCACGCGGAACAGCAGGAACATGGTGCCCAGCGTCGACAGTGCGTCAAGAAGAGAGGTTGGCGCCATCCAGCCCAAAACGCTGGGGCCGATGATTACCCCGGCGAGGATTTCACCCGAGAGTCCGGGCTGCCCAAGCCGCTCGAATAGTTCCGCCCCTAGTTTGGCCGCGCCGAATACCACCAGCATGGCGAAGGGAATCTTCCAGCCTTCGCCTTCGGTGGAAAGCAGCAGTGCCGGTGAAAACAGCGTGTGGAGCATGACCCGCCGTTACGCCTTCCGGCGGAGCAAGCCGAACGCACCTGCCACCGCGGTCCCCGAGATCACTGCGAACAACGGGGCGCCGTGGCTGAGCAGCAGCCACCCGGCCAGCGCCGTGGCGCAGATAAACAGATTCCATTTCATCGCCACACCTGCGTCATGGATATCACCACCAGGAACAACACCAGTGCGGTTTCCCACGGGCTGCCCGCCAAGTCGAGCGCGCGCGAAGTTTCTTCCTCCGCGCGGTCCAGACAGCGCAAACGATACTGCAGCTCGGCCAGTTTCATCTGCGCCCAGAAGTGCCGTGGCTCGGCGATCACAGCCTTCTCTAGCGCGTCCATCGATTTGTACGCCTCGAAGTTCATGGCGTACGCCATTCCCAAGCAGGTATGCAGATCGGCCGACTGCGGATTGGCCAGACACTGCGATTGCAGGCTCCGGATGGTTTGCGCCAGAGCCTCCGGCGAGACCGTGTGAGGGTCTCGCCAGGGAACCGAGGGAAGTCCGGGAACCGATAGCCCGGTTGCTGGTACAGGTTGTAGTGCCGTGGACATGGTATTAGATCCCGTGAGTCGTCGTGCTCGGTTTGAGTTCGAACTCCGGATAGCCGAGGGCGCCCATTTCCGGAAGATCCAGGCCTTCCAACTCCGCCTTCGCCGAACTGCGCTGTCCCACCACCAGGTCGATCAGCCAGTTCAGTACGAAACTGAACGTGAAGACAAACGCGACCAGTGTCGCTACCCCGATCAACTGCGCCACCAACTGGCCCGCGTCACCGTAGAACAGGCCAGTCACGTTGCCAGGGACGCCGTTCCAGGACCCGCCGTAGTTGCTCTTGCCGTCGGCGAACA
>JAPKZC010000328.1 GCA_026394025.1 Candidatus Solibacter sp. | reverse complement strand
GCGCCGCGCGGTCCACGCACGAATTCGCCCCGATCTCCACGAAATCGCCGATCTCCACCCGGCCCACCTGCGGAAACTTGTGCCACCGCTCGTGTTCCATCACGTAGCCGAACCCGTCCGCCCCGATCACGCACCCCGAGTGCAGCACGCTGCCGCGCCCGATATCCACGTTGTCGTATACCGTGACATTGGGGTGCAGCACGCAGCCTTCGCCCAGCGACACCCGCTTGCCGACGACGCAGCCCGCGTGGATCGCCGTCGCCACGCCGATCCGCGTCTCGTCGCCCACCACCGCGTCCGGTCCGATGTACACCAGGGCCCCCATCTCGATACCCTTGCCGACTACCGCCGTGGCGTGTACACCAGGCTCCAGTTCCACCGTGGGATAGAACCGGTTCATGGCGCGCGCAAATGCCGTGCGCGGCTCCACCGCGCGGATTACCGTCCGGTACGAAGGGGATGGCCACTCCATCGGCACAATCAGGCACCCGGCCGATGAAGACTCGGCCCCGGCCGCCGCCTTGCGCGTGCCCACGAAGGCCACATCGCCCGCCCCGGCCGATTCCAGCGGGGCCACCGCGGTCAGTTCCCTCTCGCCGTCGCCTTCGAACGTGGCGCCCAGCCACTCCGCTAATTCGCGAACTCGCATGCCATGATGATAGCTCTCCCGGCTCGGGGAGGTCTCATTCCGTGATCTACCCCTGGCGGGAGCAGGCGTTCCCGGTCAGGTCGTGCGAGTCATGCGGCAACCGTGCGCCGCCGGACCTGTTTCTCGATCGTCTTCATCGATTTGCGCCGGGTCAGGAGCAATTCGTAATCCTTTTGAATGTTCATCCAGAAATCCGGGCTCGTGCCGAAGTGCCGCGCCAGACGCAATGCCGTATCGGCGGTAATACCGCGACGCTCGTTGACGATCTGGCTGATGCGGGTGACCGGTACGTGCAGTTCCAGAGCGAGGCCATTGATGGATATTGCCAGCGGCTTCATGAACTCCTCGCGGAGCATTTCGCCCGGGTGAACCGGGAGACGCGTGATATTCCAGCCGGCTTCAGGACGCATGATGCTCATAATCTTCGCTCCCTCCATCTAGTGGTAATCGACAATTTCCACATCGTAGACGCCATCAGTACCCCATCGGAAACAGATGCGCCATTGATCGCCGATGCGAATGCTATGCAACCCTGCCCGGTCACCTTTGAGAGCCTCCAACCGGTTTCCTGGAGGTACGTTCAGTTCATCGAGCGAGGTGACCGAATCGATCTGGACCAGTTTGCGCACGGCTACCCGTGCGATCGAGTTCCAACGGCGACTCATTCCGGTCTCGAAGAGCGCCCTCGTTTGTTTTTCGGCGAAGCTCCTGATCACTCCTTTTCATTGTATAACGAGTCCCGTTATATCACTGCGTTACGACCCAGCTGACCCATCTGAGCCAGTTACACTGAGAGGAAACATGGAGAACGAGACGATCGGCATCGTGGTGCACGCCAGTGGCGGAACTGGCGTTTTGCACCAGTTGACCGGCGTGATTGCGCGCCATCAGGGCGACATCGCGTCGGTCGAGATTCTGGACAACCGGCCGGACCGGGCCCGCACGTATTTTGAGGTGCTGCTGCCCGGCGGCCCGCAAGACCTGCTGGAAGATCTACGCGCCCTGCCGATTGTGCGCCACGCCGAGATCGTCAAGACGCTCCAGGCGATCTACGGCAAGCGCATCATCATCATGGGCGGCGGAGCCCAGGTGGGGCAGGTGGCGATTGGCGCCGTCAGCGAGGCCGACAGGCACAATATCCGCGGCGAACACATCTCGGTGGACACCATTCCCCTGGTCGGGGAGCAGAAACTGGCCGACGCCGTCCGCGCTGTGGCGCGTTTGCCCCGCGCCAAGGCGCTCGTGCTGGCCGGTTCGCTGATGGGCGGAGACATCGAGATCGCCGTGCGCGAAGTGCGCCAGCAGGGGTTGGTGGTGATCAGCCTCAATATGGCGGGCAGTGGCCCCGAGGCTGCGGACCTCGTGGTGACCGACCCCGTGCAAGCCGGCGTCATGGCCGTGATGATAGTGGCCGATACCGCCAAGTTCACCCTCGAACGTTTGAAGCGGCGCGTCTTCTAGCTCTAGCCGGGTTTTGTGGAGCGGTCGACAACCTGCGCGGCGGTTGCATTCCGCCGCTGTGGGCCGATTGACAATCGGCCGCGGCTTACCAGGCTGCCCCACAAGGTCGAAGCCGCGACCGGGGTACCCTCTGGGTCGGGAGCGCTTTCCCGGCATGCCCCTGAGTCAGTGCCCCGCGGCGCGCTCCACGGCGGACATCACGCGCAGCGTGTTTTCGCCGTATATCTTGCGGATCTCCGCCGCGGTGTAGCCCTCCTCCAATAGGGCGCGCGTCAGGTTGGGCCACTTGTCGACGCTGTCCAGGCCCTCGGGCGCGCAATCGATACCGTCGAAATCGCTGCCCAGGCCGACGGCATCCACCCCGGCAATTCCGACCACGTGGTTGATGTGCCTGACCACGTCCGCCAGCGTCGCGCGCTTGCCGCCGGCCCCGCTGGTGGCGCGGGCTTCGCCCATGGCCTTTTGCAGGCCGGCGGGATCGTTGGCGTACTTCTGGATAAGTTCATCGCGCAGCTTGGTCTGCCTTTCACGATTGGCCTCGCCCGCGGCAAAGACCTCGGGGTTGAGAAAATCGCAGGCGAAATTGATCTGCACCACGCCGCGCTTCTTGCCCAGGGCTGCGATCATTTCGTCGGTCATGTTGCGCGGCGCGGGCGAAAGCGCCCGGCAGGAGGAGTGCGAGGCAAAAATTGGCGCCTTGCTGATCTCCAGCACATCGTAAAACGTCTTGTCGGAGACGTGGGAGATATCGACGATCATGCCCAGCCGGTTCATCTCCGCGACCACTTCCTTGCCCAGCGGCGAGAGCCCGTTATTCGGCTTGTTGGCATCGCCCGAGGAATCCGCCCAGTGGTTGCTGTTGGAGTGCGTCAGCGTCATGTAGCGCACCCCCAAATCGTAATAGGCGCGCAGCAGGCGCGGGCTGTCCTCGATGGCGTGCCCGCCCTCCACGCCCACGAGCGCGGCGATCTTGTGCTGCTTCCCGGCCCGCCTTATGTCGGCTACGCTGGTCGCCAGCAGAAAATCGTTGGGGTGCCGCGCCACAATGTCGTAGCGCACGGTGTCGATCATCTGCAGGGTGCGGTTGGCGGCGTGTCCTCCCTCGATGTAGCTTGCCGCCACGTAGGCGGCGAAGAACTGGGCGGCCATCCCGCCCTTCTTCATGCGCGGCAGATCGGTCATGTGGTCCGGGTTGGGCTTGCCAATGTCCATGCCGGCGACGGTGGCACTGGGCACGTCGTTGTGCCCGTCGAACACCGGGGCGCTCCGGTGGACGCGGGCCACCTCGGCATCGGAGACGGTGCGTTTTTGTCGGCCGGGAGCTTGCGCAAAAAACAAGTGGCAAGCCAAATGGCCTGCCACTGCGAGGCGAAGAATTGTTGGACTCATGGGTGGATCAATCTAGTATGACCCATCCCGACCGGTCCGGGGCTGCCGGTTGCCCGGCTGACGGACTATTCCAGGTGGGCTCCATCCGGCGCGCGCAGTCTGCGTGCCGCCACGAAGATCAGTCCGCCGGCGAGCAGTACCATGCCCCACTCCGACAGACTCGGCGCGGCCGACGGGGCCGGTCCGGAAGAAGGTGGCGGGGCAATTACCACGGGGGCGGCCAGATATGCGACCAGGTTGTTGCTGAAGGTCTGCGAGTTGGCATCCGCGCTGGCCTGCAGGAAGTTCACGTCGAACACAATCAGCAGCGAGCCAGCGGCGGCATTAGCCATGTTCCCGGGTCCGAACGCCAGCGAGGCGCCGATATTGCTCCCATCCCTGGTGACATAGGCGCCGTTTGCGGGTGATGGCGAGCCGGCAGCCGCCAGAAAAGTCACGGTGGCGAGGGCATTGGGCCCGGTAAATGGACTCTGCACGGTCTGAACGTTATTCGCCGGATTGCCGACCGTAATGGTACCGCCGCCGGCCGACTGAACCAGCGCGATGATTGAATTGTTGCGCGTCGCAAAACCGGTATTCTCGCCCATCACAAACAGCGATCGGCCGCCCGCCATGTACGCGACGTACGCGGTGATATCGGAGCCCGTAAGCGGAGTGGTGTTGTTGAAACGGATGTCCCAGATCTGCCTGTTGGCTGCCAGGCTCCCGCCAGGCACACCCACGTTCGCCGTTACCGTATAGCCTGCGGCAGTCAGCTTGCCCGTCAGGTTCGCTAATACGTCGGACTCGATTCCGGCCGTGCCATCATGCACGATCAACGCGGGTCCGCTCTGGGCTTGGCAGACTTGCAGAACCGCGATCCCGATCACCCAGACAGCTCGCAGTAACCACTTGTTTCGCACTATTGTCTCCTTTAGTGTCAAATTGCAGCACAATAGTATCACCATTAAGGGGTGCACACAAAACAAACTTGCGGCCGAACCTGAGACTGCCACGGTCCGCCCGCCAGCGCCCGGTCCTTTTGGCGCCAGGCACCCCGCCCATCGCCTTCTGCCGGCCGGTGGTATCGTTGGCGCACTTCCGGATCAGACCTTCACGCAGCATAGGGCCGCCCAGAACCGCGCGGCCCTGCCGCCCTTCCTGATATGCGGAACCTCGTTCATTTGGTCCGGGTTGGTTGCGCGTGCAGATGCCCATGCCAGCGACCTGGCGATCGGGTTCGTTAAATCGCCTGACGCTGCCGGGCTAGTTGGAATAGTCCCACGGCTGCCAACGCCGCAAAGCCGATCAGCAGGCTTATCGTCGAAGCTGCCGGTGCTGCTTGGGCTGGAGTCGAAGAAGGAAGCACCAGGCCATCGACCTGGAACGCCAGATCCTGGGCTATTGTGCTCCACGTGTTAGTCGTCCACTCACTGGGATTCGGGCCGTTGTTGAGGTACACAAATGTGCCGCCTGCATATGCGGTGTTGTTGCCCACCGAACCCCAACGGCATGAAGAACTGGGTGCCCCACTCTGATCTCGCGAAGTGCTGGCCAACAAAACGTAAGTTCCAGCGGGAAGGACGAGTCCGCCGGTATTGAATGTGACCAGCGTATACGTGCTTCCGGGCGCGACCGACGTCGTGGCGCTTTCAAAGAGGCTCGCTCCAGTAGCCTTTGTTCCGTCCCACGCATAGATCGCCCCGCGGAAAGTGACACTTGCGGAACAGTTTCCAATTTCAAAAGCAAAGCTGTTGAGAGCACTTGCACCGGCAGATACTGTGATTGTTTCGCCGTACGTCGCCGTGTTAGTGACGCCGAATGACGAGATAAATGTAGTACCATTCCAGACTGGAATCGTATTGATCGGGCCCTGTGCCAGGGCGGGAGCAACCAGCAGCGTCAGCAAAGCAGTCGAACGGAGAACATCCTTCCAGGAGGCTGCCCTAAATCCTAATCGAAAGTACCGGCCCGGCATCATCAACCTCCAGAAACTGGACTTGTAGGCTAGCCCAGCATCATTCACCACTCGCAGGAAAAAATGATATTGAAACAAAAATACTATCATATGAAATATTGGAGTACAAGAAATACCGAAAAAAGAATCGTTGGACTTGCAGTTTTGTCACTGATGCGGAATTGTTCGACAGGGTGGGAGCGGCTAGTCGTGCTGTCCACGGGCACTAGGATTTGACACCAAGCCAGCCCTCTGCTAATACATTGCATTGAACAATATTCGCCCCGTCCGCTTTGTCTTGATCTTCTCCTGCTGCCTGCTCTTCGGTTTCGGAGTGCTGCTGACGACGCCCGTCCAGTCCGTGGATGTCGAGTTCTCGCGAGCGTTGGTCAAGGTCTCGCACGGATTGGTGGTGGCGTGCGGAGGTCACGCCTCCCGCGACTTCGCCATCCTGCGCTCTCCCGGCGGCTTCGCGGTGGAAATGCGCGACGGCTGCAACGCGGTCAACGTCACCATTCTGCTCTGGTCCGCGATTCTCGCCTTTCCCGCCCCCTGGAAGATGAAAGCCCTCGGACTTCTGGCCGGCAGCGGCATTGTTCAGGTGCTCAACATCCTTCGCTTCATCAGTCTCTTCTATCTCGGACAGTACAGCATGATCTGGTTCGATTTCGCCCACGCCTACCTCTGGGAGAGCCTGCTGGTATTGGACACCATGGTGATTTTCTGGCTTTGGATCCACCGTGTCATGCGGCTTGGCGCTGCTTCCCATGCCGGCGCTTGAGCCGCAGACCCGCTTCTTGCTGCGCGGTTCCGCGCTGCTGGTCGGCCTTCTCACCTTGTGGTGGTTCGCGCTGCTCGGCCCCATGTTGTACCTGCTGAAGGGCTCGGCCGGGAGCTTCGTTCACATTCAGGAGAACGCGTCCGGCGACTGGACCCTGCGCGTGCCTCTCGAAAGGATCCTGCCTGCGACGCCGCAACAGCCGGTAGCACAACAGATACACTCCATCGATTTCGACATGCCGCGCGGCGACGCAATCGCCTTCACCTTCAGCATCCCCGTCTTCTGGGCGATCGTTCTGGCGGCGCCGGGTGTGCGTCGAAGCCTTCGCCCCCTCCTCCTGGGCACGGCCTTGATGTTCGCTTTTGAGTTGATCACGCTCCTGATCTTCACCCGGATCACGGCCCGAAGCGTGGTCGCTCAACTTGCCGGCAGCGAGGATGCAACCGGCAAATGGATCCGC
The DNA here is from genome assembly GCA_026394025.1 of Candidatus Solibacter sp. GTDB lineage: Bacteria > Acidobacteriota > Terriglobia > Bryobacterales > Bryobacteraceae > Solibacter. The sequence continues at coordinate 1,681 of JAPKZC010000328.1, read as the reverse complement.
CATGTCGGCGAATACCTCATCGTCAGCGTACTTCCCTACGTCATTCCATTCGTCGTTGCCTTGTCGCTGCATCGCGAATTGCGCCGGGAAATCTTCCTCTGGAGCAAAGCAGCGGACATACCGCCTGCGTCAATTCCCGGAGGCCGTCCGGAACGGCGGCGTGCCAAGAAGCAACGACCGGATTGAGTAATCATAGATTGAGGCCTGATACACTGATTCGTGACGTAACACCGAGAGGAGCCCCCATGAGCGCCAGCACGAATCTGAACGAAGCCTTCGCCGGAGAGAGCCAGGCCAGCCAGAAATATCGGGCCTTTGCCCGCAGGGCGGAGCAGGATGGTCTGCCGAATGTCGCCCGCCTGTTTCGAACCGCTGCCGAGGCCGAGAACATTCACGCCCAGGGCCACTTGAGAGCAATGGAAGGTGTGGCCTCCACGCGCGACAACTTGCAGGCGGCGATCGCAGGCGAGACCTACGAATTCACCACCATGTATCCTCCCATGCTCGCCGAGGCGCAGGCCGAAGGGCACCGCGCGAAACTCATGTTCGGGTTCGCCATGAAAGCCGAGGCAGTGCACGCCGATTTGTACAAACAGGCGTTGGATGCTGTGGAGCAAGGCAAGGACCTGGCCGAAGCGGGGTTCTACCTGTGCCCGGTCTGTGGAAACATTGAGTTCGGCACGCCGCCCGATACCTGTCCCATCTGCGGCGCGCGCAAAGAAAAATTCGTGGCCGTGGCATAGTTCCCCGGCGAACGGGCTGCAATGGCGTGCACCTCGCACGGCCTCCGGCATGTTTCGGTAGCCGCACCCACATCACCACTGCGAGCAACCATGCCGCGCAAAGAGGCCAGCGTGCCAGCCGGTGGATGGGGCTGAGCAGTTCCGTGAGCACCAGGCCCGCCGTGCCCACAAAGACCGCGCCGGAGGATAAAATCGCGCGAAGTTTAGTTTATCCAAGGAACGTCCGGCGGTAAGCGGCCTCGCCCCACAATTTCCCTGCAATTGGTCTCCACTCTTTCGCGGAATCATTCGTCAATCCATCAGAATCTATGCGCGAATGGCTGGTGTTCCTGCTAGCGGGCGGCGCGCTTCAGGCCGCCATCATCAAGGGTTCCGTGGTGGAGAACCAGACCGGCAAGGCGCTGGCCCGCACCGTGGTTGCCATTCAGCCGCTGCCCGGCAGCGCCGGCCCGACCGGCAGCGTGCGCACCAATACCTACGGCATGTTCGAGTTCGTCGATCTACCCGCCGGCGCGTACCTGATTCATGCCGCGCGTCGCGGCTTCATGCCGGCGCAATACGGCCAGAAGAACTGGCGGGCATCCGGCCAGCCCGTTGTGCTGGACAAGGACCAGTCCACTTTCCTCAGCATTCGCCTGCCGCGCTTCTCTTCCATCTCCGGCATCATCGTGGACGAAAACGATGTCGGCCTGCCGGAGCACGAGGTGGTGGCGATGAGCAATACGCGTCCGCCGCGCGTGATGGCGAAAGCCCAGGCCGACGATCGCGGCATGTACCGCATCTCAGGTCTAGACCCCGGCGCGTACCTGGTGCGCACGCTCGCCCGTGCCTACGAGGAAGGCGGCTACCTGCCCACGTTCTACCGCGAAACAGCGCGCGTGGACGAGGCCGGCATGGTGGACGCGCTGCTGGACCAGGACACCGGCAGCATCAGGGTC
>JAPKZC010000667.1 GCA_026394025.1 Candidatus Solibacter sp. | reverse complement strand
TGGCCGCCACCGTCCCGCCGCTGTAGCGCAGCTTGTTCCACGAATTGCCTTCGTCTGCCAGGCACGGCAGGCCGGTGAGCCAGAGGACCAGCGTAGCTGCAACAATTCGGCGCATTTCGCGACTTCAGTATAGGGGACCAGCGCTGGCCCGGACAACGCAGTTTCGATGGGCGGCGCGTGGCGCGGATGGGTGGCGACCGTGGGCCTATGAGCGGCGTCCGCCGTCCATCGCCGGTTTCCACCGCTCATTGGAAAATGCTGGCCGCGTGGCGCAAGGGGCGCTAGGCTTCACTGCAGGCAACCCAAATGAGAACTTTCCTACTGCTCCTGGTCGGCCTGTCGCGATTGCTGGCAGCCGACGCCGCGCGCGATGCCCGATGGCGGCAAGACCTCGACACCCTGACCACGCAACTCCCCGCGCTGCACCCCAACCTCTTCTTTCAGACTCCGCGCAGCGAGTTCGAACGTGTGGCCGCCGACGTGCGCGCCGGCTCCCTGCTGCCCGATGTGAGAGTGCCGTTCCATTCCAGAGACTGGTTCGCCCGGCACGATCCCTTTCTCGCCGCGGCGCTTGCCGACGTGCCGCCCCGGGGCGGCAGTTTCACGCAATCCGGGCCGGTCACGCTGATGAACGCCGCCGGATTTCGCGGCAACTCGCCGGTGGCGCCCGGCTCGCTGGCCGCCGCGTTCGGCGATTTCTCCGGCGTGACGGAAAGCGACGCCGCTGCCGTTCCGCTGGCCAAACAGATCAACGGCGTGCAAGTCCTGGTGAATGGAACGGCGGCGCCCCTGATTGCCGTGCGCGCCGGGCAGATCAATTTCCAGATTCCTGCGAACGTGCCTCCAGGCGACGCCACCGTCCGCGTGCAGCGCGACGGCAGCACGATCGGCACCGGATTCGCGCAGATCGCCGCCGCGGCGCCAGGCCTCTTCGTCGCCGACGCACTGAATCTCGCCAGCCCGGGAGCGGTGCTGGACGAGAGCGGGCGCCTGGTGACAAATGCTTCGCCGGCGCGCCCCGGGAGCGTGATTCAGATTTACGCCACCGGACAGGGCGCCACCGATCCGCCGGTGGATGACGGCGCGGCGCGCGGTGCGCTTCCCCTCGCGCAATCCAGGCTCGTGCCGCGCGTATCCTTCGCCGGCGAACTGGCCGAGGTGTTGTTCAGCGGACTGAACCCCGCGTTTCCCGGGCTCTGGCAGATCAACGTGCGTGTCCCCGAAGCGCCGGCACTCTCCGGGCAAACACCCGTCTTCGCGGCGATTGGTTCCAACGCCAGCAACCCCGTGACAGTGGAGGTGAATTGATGCTACGCGTATCCACTATGAAAACCGTTCTCCTGCTGGTGGCGTTGGCTGGATGTGCCCGCGCCCAGAACAGCGATCTGGGGCTGCTAGTGGGAATCAGCGGTCCCACCTCGAGTGTGGAGGTTAACGGCTCCAACGTCAGGATCGTTTCCGGCTCGGTGGGTGCCCACGGCCAGATCAACTATGCCGCCCAGTTGCGCGAAACCAGCGCCGGCAGGCTATATCTGGAACTGCCGCTGCTCATCGGCGGGCACGCCACCGGCACCGTGGCCGGAACGGTGCACGGCTCTGCCGGCGGAGTATTCTTCTTTACGCCGGGATTGCGCCTCAATATCGCGCCCCACTCGCGCGTCTCCTTCTACGTGGCTGCGGGCGTGGGACCGGCGGCGTTTGGCGAGTCCCTAACCGAAGTCGGCAAAGGCTTCGTTCGCTCCAGCACCGGTTGGACGGTCAGCGTAGCGGCCGATTTCGGCGGCGGCCTGGACTTCCGGCTCACTCGCTTGATGAGTCTGCGCATGGAGGCGCGCGACTTTGTCACCCGCAAGGGTCTGGGTGGCGCGCAGGGACACCACCATCCCATCTACGGCTTCGGCGTCGGCTTTCATTGGTAGGACTTCCTGGAACCGCTGAACCCCGTTCCTCCGTGCGACTTGCTTTTACTTTTCTCTGCGCTTATCTCTGCGTCTCTGCATTGCTATCCCCAAATCCTTTGTTATTTTTCACAAGTTTTATGCCGCCTTGGACAGCTGCGCTACGGTGGCGTGCTGCGCAGCGGATATGGCCGCAATTGCGACGCGTCCGTATTCGGTGAGGAGGT
>JAPKZC010001063.1 GCA_026394025.1 Candidatus Solibacter sp. | reverse complement strand
TTGATCGGCTCTCCAACCGATTGACCAAAATCATCGCTAAGGCTCGCAAACTCAACCCCGCTGGATAACGGGCAGAGATTGGCCGGATAAACGCCCGACCGGTTGAAGTGGCGTCGAGCTCACCGAGAGCGTGTTGCGGGAGATCTGCAAATGACACCCGTGGGGCGCCGCTTGAGGGAACAGATCCCGACAAAGTGGGTCAGCATCCGGCGGAGTCTGCTTCTACAAGCCATCTCCGCCTCTGGCTGCTCCGCGACGTGCAGAAGGCGGACGGCATCGTTGAGAGACCCCGGGCGGTAGGGGCTTCGCCCGCGCCTTTCTCGATGCCGGCAGTTAACGGAATCGCGGCTTCTCGCCGATAAGGCGGACAGGAGACAGTTGCGCATGCGAAACGTCTTTCTGATTTGCCTGGGAGCCACGCTGCTTTTGGGCGCCGAGCATGAACAGGCGGGAGCCAAACGTGGTCCACGGGACATCCTGTGGCGCTTGCGCCGGGGCAACATCGCCTATGTGGCTGGCAGGCAAAGCGTGGCGCAGGTGACGCCGGCGCGGCGCACGTCCCTGGTGGCCGCACAACGGCCCCACGCGGTGATCCTTACTTGCGCGGATTCGCGTGTGCCTCCGGAGTACATCTTCAATGAGGGTTTGGGGGCATTGTTCGTGGTCCGCGTGGCCGGCGGCGTGGCCGACCCGGTGACGGTGGGCAGCGTGGAATATGGCGTGGAGCATCTGCATGCGCCGCTGATCGTGGTGATGGGCCACACTCGTTGCGGCGCGGTGAAGGCCGCCATTGAGACTCCCGCGCCAACCGGGGCACCCACCGGGCCGGGCGCGAATATCGAAAGCATTCTCTCGCTGATTCGCCCGGGCATTCCCAAAGGGCCATCCCAAAGCGACCCTTGGACGTCGGCGGTCTATGGCGGTGTGGCGCAGACCATGGCGGACCTCTTCCGCATCAGCCAGATCGTTCCCGAAATGAGTAAGAAAGAGGAAATCGGAGTGATTGGCGCGGTGTACGACATCGAAACCGGAAAAGTGACGTTCTCCGAAATGCTCACGAAAGACAAAGTGGAGCACGCCAGCGAGACCGCACGCCTGCTGGAGTGGAAGCCTGCACTACAGTTGGCGTCCGCCCGCGGGCACTGATCCGCGGGCCCGCATCAGGCGACGGCCGGTGCGGGCTTGGCTGGCAGGGCTGCTTTGCGGCCCTTCCAGGCGAGCCACAGCGCCGACATCACCACCATCATCAGGGTGACCACCAGCACCGCCAATGCGGCCTGCGGGATGGATAACGCCCGTTTGAAGGGGCGCACCAGCGAGCCGTAGACGATCATGACGTGAACCCAGTAGACCATCAGCGAATTCTTCCCCATCGCCTGCATCCAGCTCCAACCGGCGCCCACGCAGTATTCCGTCCACAGATACGCGCCCGCCATGATCATCAGGCAAATCCCCACGCGGATCACGATGAGCGCCGGGCTGTCGGTCCAGAAATTCGCGTTCGTGTATACCGAATAGGGAATGTTGGAGAAATACTGGCCGATGAAGATCATGCTGAAGCCGACCAGCATGGACCACTGCATGAGGCGCTCGAAACGCTCGGCCGCCGCGCGCTTCACCATGGTGCCGATGGCCAGTCCGAACGCAATGTAGGCCACCCAGGGAAAGAAGGGAAACCTGCCCCTCCCCGGACCGGGCACCAGGTACTCCTGAAGCAGCGCCGGGGTGCCGGCCCAGGGGAGATTGGTCATCAGGGGAGACACGGCGGCGATCAGCAGACCCGCACCCACCGCAAAGCGCGTGCGCGCGTGCGACGGGAATACCGCGGCCACCGCCAGCACCGCCATGCCCACACCCATGCAGTTGAGAATGTCCACCTTGGTGAGTTCCCCGAGGCCGGCGTGCGGCATGCTGAACAGCCAGTTAGTGAAGCGGAAGGTGAACGCAATGGTCAGGATGTAGCCGGCGCGCTTGAGCGAAATCATCCAGCGGCGCCGCGCGCTGGGCTCACGGCGCTCCAGGCTCTCCATCTGGAAAGCCGTGGTCATTCCGGCCATCAGCAGAAACAGCGGCGCGGCCATGCCGCCGACAAACTGGGTGAGCACATACGGCCCACCCTCGCGCAGATCCAAACGCGTGAACGAGTTAAAAGTGTGGCATTGGATCATGATGACTACGGCGAGCCCACGCATCCAGTCCAGGAAAGGAAATCGCTTCACAGAGAAACGCCGGCCGCCCGGCTCGATTCCACATGATAGCGAAAATACCCGCGCGCCCGGCGGTGAACTTCACCGGCACAAGGCGCGCGCCGCGGGGCACATCCGGCGGCTCGGCCGCATCGCGCCGCGCGGCCAGGGTCGAAGAGTATGTCTTCGCGTTCTGCATGCTGATTTTCCCTCTCGCCCTGCTCTGTGATTCAGGATGCGATAAGTGTCTCAGCCATATTGGCGCGGGATAGCGCCTGTATCCTGTTGGAATTACAGAAGTCTTACAAAACAATGCGCAGCCTCTTGATAGCTTAGGAGAGTATCGTCTGTTCGCGAGGGGAAACCGTGAAAACTGAAAACGCCGCGGAACTGGCAAGGCGCCAGGGGCTGAATATGTTCACCGCATTTGTACTGGTATGCTTCCATGTTGGGGCCGTCGCCGCCCTATTCATGTTCAGCTGGAAGGCTCTGGCTGTGGCTGTCGTGCTCTACTACATCACAGTCGGCCTCGGCATCAGCATGGGCTACCACCGTCTGCACACGCACCGGTCGTACAAGGTTCCGCTGTGGCTGGAATACGTTTTTGCAACCTGCGGCGCGATGACGCTGGAAGGCGGTCCGATATTCTGGGTGGCCACGCACCGCATGCACCATCAGTTTTCAGATCTGCCCGGCGATCCGCATTCCCCGCGCGACGGCGCTTTCTGGTCCCACATGGGCTGGATTCTCTGGGGCGACAGCAACCACAACAATACTAAGATGCTGTCCAAGTACGCGCCGGATCTGGCCAAGCACCGGTACTACGTTTGGCTGAGCAATTATCATTGGGTGCCGATCTCCATTTTGGCCGCCGGTCTTTGTTGGGGCATCTGCCTGCGCGTGGTTTTCGGACTGCACATCACCTGGGCGGTGAACTCGGCCACTCACATGTGGGGACGGCGGCGATTCAACACGCGTGACGATTCGCGCAATACCTGGTGGGTCGCTCTCGTCAGCTTCGGCGAAGGCTGGCACAACAATCACCACGCGCACCCGACCTCGGCGCGCCACGGTCTGGCCTGGTACGAGTTCGACCCGAGCTGGCTGCTGATCAAAGTGCTGAAGGCCTTCGGCGTGGCCAAGGCTATCAAGGTGGCTTCGGTCAACAGCCTGTTGGTCTCCGAGCGCGAAGCGGCGTAGTTTCTCCTGCTTCAGGCGCGCTACCCTGGAGTCATGGAATTCACCGGACGCCGCAGATCGATCGCCGGGCATATCGCGTTTGGCGTCGGGCTGATCTCCATTCTGCTGGTCCTGTACATCGGCTATTTCCTGCTGAACTGGCGGCACGGCATTTTGCTGGTGCTGGGGATTTTGCTGGTGCTGATGATCAGCTGCGGCATCCTGCTCAATACTATTTTTCTAGTGCGCGAAATCCGCCGCAACGAACAGCACGACGCTTTCATCAACGCCGTCACGCACGAGTTGAAGACTCCGGTGGCGTCGATCCGGCTGTATCTGGAGACCCTGCAAACGCGCCCGGTGGATGAGGCCAAGCGCAGGGAGTTCTACCAGATAATGCTGGAGGATAGCGACCGCCTGCTCTCCACCATCGAGCAGGTACTGCGTACCGGACGCGTGGGCAGCACGGCTCACCGGCTGAACCCCATCCGGATCGATCTGGATGAGGTGGTCCGCGCCAGCGTGGAACTGGTGCGCACGCTGCACCGCGTGCCGGCGGAAGGCCTGCAGTACCATCCGTGCGGCCCGGCGGCGGTCTTCGGCGATCTGGACGAAATCCGGGCGGCGGTCACGAACCTGATTGACAATGCTGTAAAGTACTCGGCCGCACGGGTCAATGTCACGGTGGAGA
>JAPKZC010000550.1:428-6744 GCA_026394025.1 Candidatus Solibacter sp. | reverse complement strand
GCGCCACGCCGACGATCAGCAGCACGCCGCCGATCACCGTGCAACACTCCACCGCGACCCGGGCAAAGTCGCGTGGCAGGGAAATGCCGCGGTAGATAAAACACTCGACCACAAACGCGTAGACTACGGTGAGCGCTCCGGCCTCCACCAGGGTGCCGAGGCCACCGAACAGGCCGGCCAGAATGATGACCGGGATCAACAGTTCCCACTTGGCGTCCCATATCGCGAGCAGGGCCTCGCGCCAGGCGAAGGTAGAGCGCTCCACCCGATTGCGCACGCCATGGCGAATGCCCCAGGCCGCCACCATGGCCACCATCAGCAATCCCGGAAAGAAGCCGGCGACGAATAGCGTGTCGATGCGCGTGTTGGCATAGATGCCGTAGAGGATCACCGGGAGGCTGGGGGGAAACAAGAGCCCGAGCGAGCCCGACGCATTCACCAGCCCGATGGAAAAGCGTTCCTGATAGCGGGCCTTGATCAGCATCGGTACCAGCAATCCGCCCAGCGAGAGGATGGTGACGCCGCTCCCAGCCCACGTGAACACGGCGCAGACCAGCGCCGTGGTGACCGCCAGACCGCCCGGCATCCAGCCGAACAGGGCCGTGTAGGCGCGCAGCAGGCGCCGATCCGCGCCGCCCTCCACCATCAGGTAGCCGGCGAATGTATACAGCGGCAGCGAAGGCAGCACCGGCGAAGTCACCAACTGACAGGTAGCTACGGACACCGCTGCCACCGTGACTCCGTTGTCCCAGAACAACAGGAGCGACAGGCCGCCCAGCGTGGCAAAGATGGGGAGCCCGAGCAGTGCGGCAAAGGCGAGCGCGGCGAGACCCGCAAACATGGCCCCCGGGGTTGCAGGGGCAAGAAACAAGAACACCGCCGGCGCCAGCAAACCGGCGGCTGCCGCCAGGCGCGGCTTCCATTGAGGCGACGCCGTCCACACCAGCCGCAGGGCCAGCAGCAGGAACCCGGCCGGCATCACGCTCTCGGCCAGCCAAAGCGGCACGCCGGCGGCCAGGATGCCACCACCTTCCGCGCGCACGAACAGCAGGGCGGCGTAGGCGAGACTGACCGTCACCGCCGCGCCTACCGCGCTTACGAAGACGCGCGCCGGGGCCGTCCAGCGCTCCGGCAGAAACGTGTTGGCCGAGAGCGAGAGCAGGCGCCCGGACCCGGCCGCCAGGGCCGCACCCAGGAACGCGATCCACAGCGTGAGGTACGGCACGAAGACGGTGGAACCCGGAACCCCGGGAACATGCAGCAACCGCGCCGCCATTTCGCTCACCGGCAGCAGCGACATCAGGCAGAGCGCCGTCACCGTGAGCCATCGCTCGAACTTCATTGTGCGCCCTTTTTCGCGCCCTTCTTTGCGCCCTTTTGCACGTCTTTTTGGACGTCCTTTTGCGCGTCTTTCAGCGCGTCCTTCGGGACGTCTTTCTGTGGGCTCACCGGGGGCCGCGCGCGGTATTCATCGCGCAGGCGCTTCACCTCGTCGAACAGCTCAGCCCCGACGATCTTGCCGCGGATCTTGGGGTAGACGTTCTCCACTTCCTTGCGCCACTCCGCCGTCACCGCCGCGTCGGCGTAAATGACGTTCAGCTTGTTCACTTTCTGCATGGTGGTAACGGCATCCTCGCCTTGCTTCCGGATCGCGTCGCGAAACTCGATGGAAGCCGCCCGGGCGTCGCGGAGCAGCACGTCGCGCAGGTCCGCGGGCACGGCCTTCCAGGCCTCTTGCGTGATCAGGGTGGCCCCCACCAGCGGCGCCCACTTGAGGTCGATCATGTTTTTGGCGAGTTCGTAATAGCGGGCGCTGAGTGCGAAGAGCGGGACGGTTGGCACCACGTTGACCAACCCGGATGTCAGGCTGAATCCGATTTCGGTGGCCGCCAGGGGCTGTGCGTTGAATCCGTTGTCGCGCCAAAGCTCCAGCTCGTCGTTGCTTCCCCCAGCCCAGCAAAACAGCTTCAGTTTGCGCACGTCGTTGGGGTGCAGGACAGCCTTGGTGCTGAAGAAACGCACCCAGCCGCCGTCGCCCCAGCTCAACACCACGAAGCCTTGCGCTTCGATCAGCTTTTCGAGGCGCGGGCCGATCTTGGCCCAGACGTAGTCCAGCTCGTCGTAGGAATCGTACATCATGGGGATTTGCAGGGCCATGACGCCCTTGTCGATGCTGGATAGGCCGGCTCCCGTGAGCGCGGCTGCGTCCAGTTGCCTGATGCGCATCTTCTGGATCATGACCGGCTCGTCGCCCGACTGCCCGCCGGTATACATCACCAACCGCACGCGGCCCTGGGAATGGTTGAGCCAGTTCTCCTTCATGCGCTGCAGCGCCCGGTGCCAGAGCGAATCCCTGGGCGCCAGCGTGCCTATTTTTATGGTTACCTCAGGCTTCGAGGATTGGGGGAAAACCGGTGCCGCGGTTCCCAAAAGAAGCGCCAAAATGAGCCACCGAATCGTCATCGTGATGTCCTCCTAGCGCGCGGGTTCCAGAAATAGCTCATCGGCGCGGCTCAGCAGCCAGCGCGCGCGCTGCTGTGCCACAAGGTTGACCAGACGGTTCTCGCGGTCCTGGTCGGGATCGACCTTGAGCGCCTGCTCCAGCACTGCCTGGAACTCGGCGCGCTTCTGCAATTGCAGGCAGGAATTCTCGGCATACGACACATAGATGCCGGCGCGCTTGCCGCCGGAAAGCTGCAAGGCCTGCTCGTAGTAAGCCCGTATCCGCTTCTGCTGCTCGTCCGGGTCCATGCCGCTGCGTGCCGCTTCGAAGGCGATCAGGAATTGATCAAAGCCTCCACTTCGGGCAACTGCGCGATCATGTCGGGCTGGTCTTTGGATGTGGAGATGGTCAGCGCCTGGGCCGCGGCGGTCCAGTAGAGCAACGGCACGTCCTTTTTTCGCATGCGGGCGAGCGCGGAGGCGGGTTCGTTTTCGAAGGCGGAGCGGAAGCCCGGGTGCGCCGCCTCCAGACCGCGCACGCCGTAATCGTGGGCACGCAGATAGAGGCGGCGGGCGCGCGCCCGCAGCGCCAGGCTGCGGTCCAGGCTCTCGGCCTCCGCCAGGTCGGCCACTTGATCGACGTAGATGTTGGAGTAGGCGACGAAGCCGCTGGTGGACGCCAGCAGCAGCCCGCGATGCTTGGGCGACTCCGCCAGCAGGCTCTCCATCAGCTTGAGGCTGAAGGGGAGGGCCGCGCCGACCAGGTCGGGATCGTCGTCGCCGGAAAAGGTGGATCCGCCCGAAGCCAGGGCGTTGCCGAACTGGTTCACGGCCATCCGCTTGATGGAGCAGCCGGTCGACACGACCAGCATTAGGGCGATGATGGGAGCTTTCATGGCGGCCTCACTTTCCTTTGGGAACGACCAGTTTCTCGGCTTCGAGGAGAAGGCTCCGCTTGTCCTGGTCTCCGCAGTACCGCTGCAAATCGCCAAGGTATCGCGGATCGCCGAGCATCTTCGAGAGCTCGCCCAGCAGGACAGTTTGCGCCTTTTCCTTTTGCCCCAGTTGTTGATGAGACATGGCGCGGAAGATCAGATCCTCGATGCTGGCGGCATTGCGCAGTTGTTCGGCGCGGGCGAGCGCACCGAGCGATTCGTTGAAAGCTCCCGAGCGATACTGTGCCGCCCCGAGAGTGCTCCAGTACTCGGGATCGCTGGGAACCAGCCTGACAGCTTCCTGCGCTCGCTCCAAGCCTTTGGCGTATTCTTCGGGACTCGACCGGCCGCTCACCACGGCCCAGCGCCGCTCGTTCAAGTCGGCGGCCCTCTCCTTCGGACCCGCACGCTCATAGGTGCTGGAATCGGCGAAGTCCTCCGGCAGCTTCAGGAAGTCCAGAACGAACTGCCGCAATTCCGCCGTGGAGGCCGTGAGCACCATGTAATCTTCACCATGACTCTCCATGGGCAGGCGCTCGTAGCGGGGCGATCCGGTCCGTTCGATCCGCTTGACGAGTTTTTCCCCGCCGAGCCCGTCGACGTGGAGCGTATTGCCCTCCACTCGCAGGCGGGCAAAGTAGTGAATACTAAGTTGAGGGAAAAAGGACTGCTGCTGGATGAAGACGAGGTCCGCGATGGTCTCGCCGCCGAGTTGCACCAGGTGGATGGTCGCGACCTGTTCCCGATCAACGACGACCTGGTATCCCGTATCGCCGTCGGCCTCGATGCGGAAAGTGATCCCTTTGTCGGTCCACAGGTCCACCAAAGCCGGATTGAGCACGGCGGTCTCCGGCGTATACAGCGGCCGCAGGGAAACGATGCCGGCATCGGCATACCCCAGGGACACCCAAATGGCCCCCAGAACGACGATTCTGTTAAGTTGCGACATATTCAGCCTCCTAAATACTTACAGCGCCGTGAGGCTCCAAGAATTGCAGTAGCCTCACGGTTCGCTATCCCGGCGCCCCCTATTTCAGCCGCACCTTCACCACGACACCGGCGTGGTCCGAAGCCCACGGCGCCGTCACGCCAGTCCGCTCCGCCGAGAGCACGTTGAGATCCCGGCCGAACCAGAGGTAAATGTCGCCACCGGTGAAGATGAGGTCGATTCGCTCATTGGGGGTGGTTGGCCCGCTTGCCTGGTCCTCCCCGAACAGCGGCCACGTGTATCCCGGATCGCCCAGATTTGGAGCTCGATTTTCCGCACAGCGCCGGTGTTTTCCGGCCCCGGCTCCGCGTTGGAATTGAAATCGCCCGCCAGGATCACCGGCATTCCGGGCGAGGACAGCGCGGCCAGCAGTTCATCCACCTGTGCCATTTGAATCTTGTCGCCTTGCGGAACGCTAGTGCTCTCCAGATGCGTGTTCACGAAACGAAACTTCGATTTGAAGACTTCTACGTCCAAAGACATCCACCCCATGGGCTCGACGAATTCACCGAGCAGCGGGCTGCCGAATGTGAAGATCGTCTTGTAGCGGTGCGTCTGCACGTTGGTGATATCGAATTGAGACTGGGGCAAATCGATGCGCGCCAGGATCACGTTGCGATCCGTCATCCTCAGGTCGATCCCGTCAGCGGGTACGGGAACTTCGGCGTCGAATAGCGACTGGACGGCGACGATGCCATAGTGCAGCTTTCTTTTGGTCAATTCCGCCATCAGCAGATCGAGCTGATCGTACAGAACCTCCGTGGCGGGCGACTGGAACAGCGGGCCTGTCCGCCAGAGCGCAACCTCCTGGAGCGCGATCAAATCCGGTTTGTGAGTCGCAATCTCATCGGCCAATCGAGAGGCGCGTGCCGGAATGCCGCTGGCCTTGACCTCCGCCAGAGTGGCGCCAATGCCAGCCAGAAGCGACGCCTGGTCGGTCGCTGCCAGGATGTAGTTCAAATCCGTACCCGCATCCATGTTGCGGGTCATGACGGTGACCACGTGCGGGTTGTCGGCCAACGCGGTCTGGGGCCAGAACAAAGCGCATGCGGCAACCAGGAACATCGTCCCGGCGCATCGCCTGCCGGCAGTCGACTTGAGCGAAAACAACATGTAATCCTCCTGTTCGTGTGCCGCCATTGGCGGCAGTGGAATTCCGTTTCTCCACAGACCGAGTGTGCCCCTCGCGCGGGGCGCCCGTCCTTCACAAAGGCTGACGAATCTCTGATGAAACTCTGATGTCTGGCTTTTCACACCCGAATACCTGTGATTACCTGTGATAACCTTTTGCTAGCCTAGGTCTTTGACCGCGAGTCCTGGGGAGTAGGGACCATGCCGCTCCCGGCGATTGAAGGATACGAGTTCGGGCCGTATCGCATTGACACCGGCGAGCGGTTGCTGCACTGCGGCGACGAGTTGATCTCGCTGCCGCCAAAGGTCGCCGGTACTCTGCTCGTGCTGGTCCGGAGCGCCGGCCGCATGGTGGACAAGGCCGAGCTGATGAAGGCGGTCTGGCCCGACACCTTCGTGGAAGAGGGCGCCCTCACCCGAAACATCTCCCTGCTCCGGAAAGCCCTCGGAGATACGGGAGATGAGGCCGCTTACATAGAGACGATTCCCAAGCGAGGTTACCGGTTTGTAGCACCTGTGCGCACGGTTGCGGTGGAACCTGCCGGCGCGGCCGTGGAGTTTCGCAGCGCTCACCCGGTTGAAACCGGGAACGGCGACCACGGTGGGACGGCGGTACCGCAGCGGTCCTCGTGGAGATCCCAGGCTAAGTGGATCGTCCTGGCTGGCATCTTGCTGCTGGCTGGCATCGCCGCCGTGGCGAGATTCATCCTGGGGGATCCCGGCGCCAGTCCGGTTCCGCCCGTAACGGTGGCAGCTAGCGCCTTGGCGGTTTTGCCCTTCCGTATCGTGGAAAAAGACGCTTCGCGGGACTATTTCGCCG
>JAPKZC010000550.1:0-345 GCA_026394025.1 Candidatus Solibacter sp. | reverse complement strand
TCCCAAAACTGAGCGTCATCTACCTGGAAGGGGGTGGGCAGAGAGACGCCACTGCGTGGAACGAAATTCGGCAGAGCCAATCGGTGAAGTGGGTGCTGGCCGGAACCACCTTCCGCTCTGGCGGGCGACTGCGGATCAACGCCACGTTGATGGATCCCAAGACGAGGAGAGTGCAGTGGGCGAATTTCTATGACGGCGGCGAAGGAGATGTCCTGGCGCTTGAATCGACGCTGGCGGAAGACATCGCGAATGCGATCCAGGTAAGCATCACCGCCCGGGATAGAGAACGCCTGCGGCAGCGGAGCGCGCCGAAGCCGGAGGCGCTGGACGCCTACCGGCTGGGGC
>JAPKZC010000818.1:1427-2490 GCA_026394025.1 Candidatus Solibacter sp. | reverse complement strand
GCCCCGGCGAAATCGCGCGGGAGTTTCTTCGATGGATCAACGATTTCGTCGTGGGTGGGGTAGTGGAATTTCATTGCTTTCCCGGTGAGCGTGTTCGGCCCTGACAGCCTACGCCGTTTGCCAGGGGAGGGGCGGCGGAGCGTGAGACGGTCCCGCTTCAGTTTAACAGCCCGATGGAGCCAACGATCAGTACGGGGACCTCTTGGGCGCGGGCAACTCCAGGGCGACCCCCACGGGTTGATCGATCCACGGTGGCCATGAGTGTGGTGGCAGAGACCGGTGCTCCACAATCACATCGATCAGCGTGTTCGCCGCCGCCACCCCGCCGCCGATCTTCCCCCGCGAGTTCCATGCTGCGCGCCAACGCCTCTTCCGCAAAGTTGGTGAGGGTAACAACGCGACCCGGAAATCGCCCACTACCGCGGCCTTGCCGGGCATCAGACGCGCGTGGCCCTGCTCATCGTGGGGACGCATCCTGGGCGGCCATCGTAGGATCGGCGTTCCCGACCAAGATCCGCGCCAACTGGCGACGCTGGCGATCGATCTACTAGGCGCTGTGCTCAGATACCACCACTTGGATGTCCGACCGGGGCCAGAGGCGATATGCGGAACGAACTGGGAGACAGCGGCCTCTCAGGCCCGGAGCTTTCGGATCTGCACCGGTTTGCTGCCCTGAGGCGCGGGCTGGAACATATCCTCCTTCGTCAGGCCCAGATCCCTGGCAGCGTTGATGGACCAGTCGAGGGGGTTCACCCGAGCGCCCTGGCTGCTCGCGCCAAAGCTGAATTTCACGCCTTCTTCCTTGGCCATTCTCAGGAACGGCAGAGTGGGCAGGCGGACGCTGGAGTCGATCTCCACCGCAGTGTTCGTATTCTTACAGGTCCTCACTACCCGCCGCATGCGCTCCTCGGTCCACATATTCTCGAGTTGCGCGCTGAACTTGCGCGTGACCCACATTGGGTGGGACCAGATGTCCAGAGGCGTCGTCTCCAGAATCTCGACGATCCAGTCCACATACCACTTCATGAAGGCTTCGGGATCGCCGCCGGGATCGTAACCCGCC
>JAPKZC010000818.1:0-1419 GCA_026394025.1 Candidatus Solibacter sp. | reverse complement strand
GCTTTGATGCGCTTGCCGTTGGCGTCGCGAACGGTCCAGGAATCGGTGAGAATGTAATCCAGCCGCGAGAGAACTTCCTTGGAGAAACACGGAACCCAGTCGATCCACTCTGCCTGCGCACCGATATAAACGCCTTGGTCTTTGAGTTTGGCGATCCAGTCCAGCAGTTCCTTGTCATTCGAGAGCATGATCGGATACTCGTTCTCCTTTGTGCCGAGATGTTCGAGGATGCCGTACTTTACGCCGGTTTCCCTTGACTTGGCGATCACCTGTTCGAGCGTCATGCTGTTGAGATGAACGTGGTAATCTTCCGGGGGAAAATCGAGGCCCGACGGTGCGGCTGTCTGGGCGTTGGCGAAGGACTGGGAGCCGGCGGCCAGACCCGCGATAGCCGCTCCCAAGAATACCCGTCTGGTTTTCATGACGACTCCTCCTGGCTCCTGGCATGGGCCGCGTGGACGGCAAGCGCGACCCGACCGAGGCGGCCCGTCTTTATCGTCGCGGCGCACAGGCCGGCGCGGTGATGGCACAATGGGCGTTGGGCAAGATGCTGGCGAGCGGCGAGGCGGGCGAGGCCGTCGGTGGTCCTCGGGAACCCCGACGCTTCTATGGCGGCAGTCAGGTCATCCTCAATCGGCGTAGGCGCCTCGATGGTCGGAGCTGCGGGGCACACCGCGCCGTCCGCGATTCGGTATCCGTCCAGCAGGAGGCAGACCTCCATGTCGTGCCGTCGCAGATCCCAGAATCACTGGCTCGTGGCGATGCTCCGCCACAGCTTCCGCTGCCGCCCCCACAAGACTACCCGGACCAGCGGCCGGAGATTACGTTCGGCGATCGTCTCCCGACCTTGCGTACGCTCAGGCAGAAACATGATCTGCTCCTGAATATCGGGAGCCAGGTTCAGCAGATTCATGATCTGCGTCATCCGCGCCCTCGTGACCAAGCCGAGGCGCGCCAAGTCGGCGTAGTCGGTGACGGCGCCCGCCCGGATCATGCCGTCGAACTTGATGGCCAGCGCCATCAGCCGGGCAACGCGCGGCAGTTTACCTACAGGCATCGGCATCGGCGTAGCTTCCGTTTTGCGCCGCCGCCCGGCGTCGAGACTCCATTCCAGCGTCAGGTTATTGTTCATCATTCACCATTTCGCAAAGGTCCTTGAACCCGGACGATCGAAATGTCACCGCGATCTTGCCGGTCCTGCCGTCGTAACCGACGCGCTCCACCAGCGCGCGGACGATCCGGGTTTGCTCTCCAGTATTCAGTGATTTCCACACCGGATCAAAAGCCACCAACGCCTGCTTCAGTTCCGGTTGGGAGACGGCCTCAGCATCCAGAATGCCAAGTTCGGCGCGTACCTCCGCAACCCGCAGCTCCGTCGTTTGGATTCGGTCCTGCAAGTCCGCCATGCGGTCGGTGCGG
>JAPKZC010000750.1:2598-3221 GCA_026394025.1 Candidatus Solibacter sp. | reverse complement strand
TCAGGCGAAGATGTTGACCCAATGCCTGGAGGTTCCCCATATTTCCACCGGGGACATGCTGAGGGACCGGATCCGCTCGGGTTCCGAGGCCGCGACGGGTATGGTGGCCACCATGCAATCGGGGGCGCTGGTTTCCGATACCGTGGTCAACGATATGGTGAGAGAGCGGCTCAGTGAAGCTGACGCCGCCGGCGGCTTTATCTTGGATGGATATCCGCGGACGCTGGACCAGGCAGGGCACCTGGCGGAGTGGCTGGTGGGGCGGGGAATCCGTGAGGTGGTGATCCACCTCGCAGTAGATTACAATATTATTATTGCCCGTTTGACCGGACGCCGCCAGTGTCCCCGCTGCGGCACTCTGTACAATGTAACCTCCCACCCGCCGCGGGTGGAGGGGGTGTGCGACTTGGATGGGGAGGAACTGGTCATCCGGGATGACGACAGTGAGGCCGTGATTCGCGGGCGGTTGGACGCGTATGAGCGGCAGACGCGCCCGGTGTTGGAGTACTTCCGCACATCGGGTCACCGGGTGGTCGAAGTGGATGGCAGCGACGATCCTCCGGAAACGGTGCACCGGAAGATCTGCCAGATGATGGAGTCAGCTTGATCGTTCGAAAGACCGC
>JAPKZC010000750.1:0-2559 GCA_026394025.1 Candidatus Solibacter sp. | reverse complement strand
GGGTCAGCACCATGGACCTCGAAGTGACCGCCGAGAAGATGATCGCCGATGCCGGGGCGAAGCCCGCATTTAAGGGCTACTATGTGCCGGCGGCGGGCGAGGCGTTCAAGTTCGTGTTGTGTACCTCGGTGAACAATGAGATCGTCCACGGGATGCCGAATGTGAAACGCATCCTCAAGAATGGCGATATTGTTTCCATCGACACCGGGGTGAAGCTGGACGGGTATTATGGCGATTCGGCCATTACCGTGCCGATCGGTGAAGTAAGCGAGCAGACGCGCAAGCTGCTTCAGGTGACCCAGGAATCTCTGGAACTCGCCATCGATCAGGTGCGGCCCGGGAACCGGCTGTTTGACGTGTGCGGTACGGTGGAAAAGCACGTCAAGGGAAACGGTTTTTCGATTGTCCGGGAGTATGTGGGCCACGGTATCGGTACCCAGCTCCACGAGGAACCGCAGGTTCCTAACTACGTGGATCGAAAGAATGACAATCCGCGGTTGAAGGCCGGGATGGTTTTAGCCGTAGAGCCCATGGTCAATGCCGGGAAGCCGGAGGCCATCGTGTTGAAGGACAGGTGGACGGCGGTTACGAAGGACGGCTCGAATTCGGCTCATTTCGAGCATTGCATCGCGGTGACGGAGAACGGACCGTGGGTGCTGACGAGGCCGTAAGCGGGGGACGGAAAGTCGCCGCCACGGTGGTGGAAGAGCGGCCCAGCGCCATCTACTCGGTGGTGTTGGAAGGGCAGCAAAAGGTTTTGGCCCACTTGGTGGGCGCTGCGAAAAGGAATTTTGTCCGGTTGGTTCCGGGCGATAGGGTCGAGGTGGAGTTGTCGCCTCACGATCCGACGCGTGGCAGGATTACGCGCAAGCTCTGATTACAGGAGCCATGAGGTGGGGCAGGGAAGCCGTCCACCCGGGGGTTTTATGAAGGTACGAGCGTCGGTAAAGAAGATTTGCGACAAATGCAAGGTGATCCACCGCGAAGGTGTGGTGCGCGTCATTTGCGTCAACCCGAAACACAAACAGAGACAGGGATGAGAGAAGATATATGGCACGTTTAGCCGGTGTGGATTTGCCGCCTGGGAAGAGAGCCGAGATCGGGCTTACGTACATCTACGGCATCGGCCGTACCCGTTCGAAGTCTCTGCTTTACCGGTGCGGGATTGACTTCAATAAGAAAATTCGCGATCTGACGGAAGACGAAGTCAACCATATTCGTACGATTCTGGAAGATGAAGGCGCGGTCGAAGGCGACCTGCGTAAAGAAATCTCGATGAACATCAAGCGGCACATCGAGATGGGTTCCTACCGCGGAATACGGCACCGCCGCAGCCTGCCGGTACGCGGGCAGCGCACGCATACCAACGCCCGCACCCGCAAGGGTCCGCGCCGCGGCACCGTTGCGAACAAGAAGAAGGCGACCGGTAAGACATAGGATCGTATGGCAAAAGCACCAGTTAAAGCAGGCAAGAAGAAGAGCTTTAAGAAGAAGGAAAAGCGCGTTGTCCACACGGGCATCGTGCACGTCCAGGCCACCTTCAACAACACCATCGTGACCATCAGCGATCAGGAAGGCAATACGATTTCCTGGTCGAGCGCGGGTTCCCTGGGCTTCCGTGGGTCGCGCAAGGGCACGCCCTTCGCCGCCCAGCAGGCGGCCATGACGGCGGCCAACAAGGCCAATGAAAGCGGCCTGCGCGTCGTGGAAGTGCGCGTATCCGGCCCCGGTTCGGGCCGCGAATCGGCGGTTCGCGCGTTGAGCACCGCCGGTATCGAAGTTCGCGCCATCAAGGATGTGACGCCAATCCCGCACAACGGGTGCCGTCCTCCGAAAAAGCGCAGAGTGTAGAGATGATCACGCAAAGCCGCTAAGGCGCAAAGGAAGAAAGAGAAAGAGAGTTCTTCTTGGCGTCTTGGCGTCTTGGCGAGAGATGTTTAGTAAGCGGGACGAAGGCCTGCCATGGCCGTAAACCGCACCTGAGTTGGAAAAGGTAAGGAGAAAGCAACTTGGCAAGATATATTGGCCCCGTTTGCCGGCAATGCCGGCGCGAGGGCATGAAACTCTACCTCAAAGGCGAGCGCTGCCACAGCGAGAAGTGCGCCATTGAAAAACGCAACTTCATTCCCGGGCAGCACGGTAAAGCCCGCGCCAAGAAGATTGTGGGCTACGGCCTGCAACTTCGCGAGAAACAGAAAGTCCGCCGCGTGTACGGCGTGCTGGAGCGCCCGTTCCGCATCACTTTCGAGAAGGCTGCCTTGCAGAAGGGCATCACCGGCGAAGACCTGATGCAGAACCTGGAGCGCCGCCTGGATAGCGTCATCTTCCGCATGGGCTTTGGCACCAGCCGCGCCCAGGCCCGCCAGGTGGTGGGCCACGGCCACATCGATCTCAACGGCCGCAAGTGCAACATCCCCTCCGCCATGGTCAAAGTGGGCGACGTCATTTCCGTCCGCGAAAACAGCAAGAACAATGCCACCATTCTGGCCGCCCGCGACGCCACGGCGCACGCGCCCGCCCCCAATTGAATCGATGTGGACCGGGAAGGTTTGACGGGTC
>JAPKZC010000651.1 GCA_026394025.1 Candidatus Solibacter sp. | reverse complement strand
CGGGGCAACGCCGAGAGCCGCCGAAACCGGTCGAACTTGTTCGAACCCGCATGGGGCCGACTGCCCGCCCTATGAAATCACGGGACTTAGACCCTCATTTTTGCGCCGGAAAGTAGCTAGTGGTGCGGCAGGGTGACGCAACGTTTCACGGAGCGTGGAGAATAATCACTCTTGACAGGGCGCCCCCCTGGTGCTAATTTTCTAGCATGATGCTAAAAATCCAGCACAAGGAAAGCCAATGAGCACGCCGGGGAACCTGAGCCGCCGGGAGCGGCAGATCATGGACATCCTGTACCAGCGGGGGAAGGCGTCCGCGTCTGAAGTGCGGGAGGGGATGGAGGCGGCGCCGGGATACTCGGCGGTGCGGGCCATGCTGCGGGTGCTGGAGGAGAAAGGCCACGTCAAGCATCAGGCCGAGGGTTTGAAGTACGTGTTCGTGCCGGTGGTGGCGCGCGACAAGGCCAAGCGGAGCGCGGTGAAACACGTGATGGAGACGTTTTTCAATGGGAGCGCGGAGCAGATTGTGGCGGCGCTGCTGGACGTTTCATCGACGCGGCTGACGCGCGGGGAACTGGACCGCATGTCGGAAATGATTGAGCAAGCCAAGAAGGAGGGCAAATAAGATGGGCAACTGGACGGCATCGGCGGCGGCGCTGCTGGCGTTGCCGCTGCTCTCAGTGGTGCTGCCCGCGATGCGGGTGCGGATGGCCAATGCGGTGCTGCCGGCGGATACGGGAATGGTGTTCCGGGCGGCGGCGACGGCGGCGGCGGCGGAAGAGGGCGGCGGGGCGGCGACGGCGGGGACCGCGGCCGGGCGCGGCACGACGGCACACGTGACAGAGCGCGGGATCGACGGTAGATTCGCTGTAATGCTGCTGTGGATGGCGGGGGTCTGCGCCGGATTGCTGCAAATGCTGGCGGCCTGGGCGATGTTGTGGCGGATGCGGCGGGCGGCGCGAGTTTCGCCGGATCAGGGCGCGGCGGACCGGCTGGCGTTCCACCTGGGGATTGCGCATCCGGTGCGAGTGCTGGAGACGCCCGCCGGGATGCCGATGACGTTCAGCGTGCTGCGGCCGACGGTGTTGCTGCCGGAAGAGGCGCGGGGGTGGAGCGGCGAGCGGCGGCGGGTGGGGCTGCTGCACGAACTGGGGCACGTGCTGCGCGGCGATGCGGCGACGCATTTGCTGGCGCGGGCGGCGCTGGCGCTGCACTGGTGGAATCCGCTGGCGTGGACCATGTGGCGCGAGTTCCTGAAGGAACGGGAACGGGCGACGGACGACCTGGTGCTGGGGGCGGGGACGACGGCTACCGATTACGCGGGCCATTTGCTGGAGATTGCGCGGACGATGCGGATGCGGCCGGCGAGCGCGGCGGCGGGTGTGGCGATGGCGCGGCGCTCGCAGTTGGAGGGAAGGCTGCTGGCGATACTGGACGGGCACACGGCGCGCGGGCAGCAGGGGCGGGCGGCGACAGTGGCGGCCGCGGTGCTGGCGATCGCGATGATCGCGCCGCTGGCGGCGGTGCGCGCGCAATCGCAGGCGGAACAGAGTGCGCCGCCGGAGGTGGAGGCCACAATTCTGAGGGCGAACGCGCAGAAGAATCACGAGATTCTGGACCGGGCGGCGGTGAGCTACGAGCAACTCCGCCAGTTTGCCGAGGCGCAGAAACTGCGGCAGGCGTCGCTCGCGATGGCGGAACAGGTATCGGGCCAGTTGAGCAAGGATTACGCCATCGCGCTGGTCAAGCTGGGCGACCTGGCGCGCAAGCGCGGCGCTTACGGGGAATCCGCCGGGTATTACCGGAAGGCGCTGGAACTGGGCGACCGGCCGGAGGCATTCTCCGCGCTGCTGAGCCTGGGACGCGATGCGTTCCGCGGGCAATTGGGGGTGGACGCGGACCGGTGGGCGACGCGGACCGGCGACCTGGATAAGGCGGTGGACTACTTCAGGCGTGCGCGCAACGTGTCCAACAATGGGAACGATCTGGGCACAGCG
>JAPKZC010000028.1:2326-3047 GCA_026394025.1 Candidatus Solibacter sp. | reverse complement strand
ACTGGACCTTCACCCGCGAGTATTTGTCGACAAAGATCTCGTCTCCGGCGGGACCGACTACTGTGGCCGTCTGCACCCCGCGCACGCTCGGCACCGGCGTCACGCGCGAGGGCCGGAACGGCAATGCCGAAGGAATGCAGGTGAACTGGTTGGCGTATTGGAATCCCTCCGCCGCATGTTCCACGGTCAGCGGCTGTTTGGCAACGTGTTCCACGCTGGTCAGCACGTACTTGCCGTCGTCGGAGTAATGGCGGGCCAGGTCAAAGGTGTGCCCCGCGGTGAACCCGGAGTGGCATCCCTTGCCCCGGATGAGCAGGCTGAAGAGAGCCTCTTCCTGCATGCGAATTTCCACCGTGCGCTTATTGTCGGTGAAGATTTTCTGCAAGCTGGACGCCTGTTCCCCGCCGGATTTGTTGATGCCGTCGAAGCGGCTGGCGTATCCGCCGGGGTAATCGTAAAGTTCCAGGGTGTCGTTGTTGGCCACTTTCAATTTGTGGCTTACGGTCCCCACGCTCACCGACTCCAGAATCGTCTTATCGGCATCCAGGTGCTTGGTGGGCATTTCGAACTTGTGGTCCCAGGAGGTGACCTTGCCGGAGCGAATCTCCTGGCCCTTGGTCCACTCGAGCACGCGTTCTTCTTCGAACGACGGGTGCGCCGCGTCCTCGCAGACCGCCGTGGGCAGATACGGCAGCGCCGGGTGGGATTGCGGCGTGTTGGC
>JAPKZC010000028.1:0-2303 GCA_026394025.1 Candidatus Solibacter sp. | reverse complement strand
AAATGCCTTCTTCTTCCATCAGGCGGCTGGCGAACGCGAAATCGGTCTCGCGATACTGCACGCAGTATTCGCGCTGCTCAAACGTCCCCTGGATCTGGTAGTCCACATCCAGGCCGGTCAGCAGCTTCTTCAGGATGTCCGGAACGGTGATGTGCTGGAAAGTGCGGCTGTTCAATTTACGGTCGAGCAGCCAGAGTTGGGGCACCACCTCCAGAGTGTAGTAAGTAAACTTCTCGTCGCGGCCACCCTGGGACACTCTGCAGACGATGCCGTTGAAGTAACGTTTGTTCTTGGCGGGAGACATCTCCACAGTGACTTTCTTGCCCAGCAACTGGTCAAAGGGCAGCAACTTGGTCTTGTCGCCCCAGGCCGTCCGCAACTCGAAATGAAACAACTGGGAGATGGCTTCCCGGCCTTGGACCTCTACCAGGATCAACGCGTCGGGGCCGAGGGGCGTGGTTAGCTTTAGCGGCCTGTCTGTCTGTTCGAACGGCATGAGATCTCCTCCATGGCACTCTCAGGCGACCGCTCCCGACCCAGGGGGTACCCCCTGGGTCGGGAGCGGCGTTGTTTATTGATACACAAATACGCCGTCGTCGCCGATGGTGACGTGAATCGGCGCCAGCTTCTGCCGTTCCGCCAAACGTCCCAGGATCTGGCGCGAAATCTCCGGCAGCAGCGTGTTGGTCAAAATGTTGTCTACGTTGCGCGCGCCGCTCTCTACCTCCGTGCAGCGCTTCGCCACCTCTTCGATCAGCGCTTCGTCGTGGGTCAGTGCGATCCGGTGCGTCTCCTGTATGCGGCGCTGAATTTTCCCCAACTTGAGGCGGACGATCAGCTTCAAGGCTTCGTCGCGAACCGGGAAGTAGGGAACAATCACCAGGCGTCCCAGGAAGGCCGGTTTGAAGATCTTGTTCAACTCCGGCTTGAGGGCTTTCACCAGTCCGGCCGGACTCGGCATGGTCTCCGGGTCCGCCGTCAGCTTCATGAGAGTGTCGGTGCCTGCGTTGGACGTCAGAATGATGATGGTGTTCTTGAAATCGATCTCGCGGCCTTCGCCGTCTTCCATCTTGCCCTTGTCGAACACCTGGAAGAAGAGTTCCAGCACATCCGGATGCGCCTTCTCCACCTCGTCCAGCAGCACCACCGAATAGGGTCTGCGCCGCACCGCCTCGGTCAGTACCCCGCCCTCGCCGTAACCCACGTATCCGGGGGGCGAGCCCTTCAGCGTGGAGACCGTGTGCGCCTCCTGGAACTCAGACATGTTGATGGTGATCATGTTGCGCTCACCGCCATACAGCAGGTCCGCCAGCACCAGCGCCGTCTCCGTCTTGCCGACACCGCTCGGCCCCACCAGCAGGAACACGCCGATGGGTTTGCCGGGATCTTCCAGCCCGGCTTTCGACGTGCGGATGCGCTCGCTCAGCATGCCCAGCGCGTGATCCTGCCCGATCACCCGGCGGCCCAGGTGCGTCTCCAGCGTCAGCACCGTCTGCATTTCGTCGCGTAACATCTTGCCGATAGGAATGCCCGTCCAGCCAGCCACCACCTCGCCCACAATCTGCCCGTCCACGCAGACCCGCATCAGCGGAGTCTCCCCCTGGAGCTGTTCCAGTTCGGCATTCAACCCGGCCAGTTCCAAACGTAGGGCATCCGGATCTGCGGCGGCCTGCACAGCCGGCGCCGCCCCGCCTGCCTCCGCCGGAGCCGCCGACGGCGCGTCCGCACCCGTTTCCAGCTTGCCGCGGACTTCGCGGATCTTGCCGACCAGATCGCGCTCCTTGTCCCAGCGCGCCTGTAGTTCCGCCAGACGGCTCTCCATCGCCGCCTTCTGTTTGGCCAGCGCGGCCAGACTCTCGGCGTGGTCCGCACCCAGGGCGGATTCCCGCTCCAGAATGCGCGTCTGCACGGTGCAATCGTCGATCTGACGCCTGGTGTCTTCGATCGCCGGCGGCGTCGCATTCTGTCCCAGCGCAAGGCGCGCGCATGCCGTATCCAGGACGCTCACCGCCTTATCGGGAAGCTGCCGGTCTGCCAGATAGCGGTGCGAGAATTTGACCGCCGCCGTGAGCCCCTCATCCAGAATGCGCACGTTATGGTGTTTTTCCAGCACCGGGATCAGGCCACGCAGCATCACCTGGCACTTGGCTTCCGTAGGCTCTTCCACCTTGACTACCTGGAAGCGCCGCGCCAAGGCCGGATCCTTTTCGAAGTACTTCTTGTATTCCGACCAGGTGGTGGCGGCGATGGTCCTCAATTCGCCGCGCGCCAGGGCCGGCTTCAGAATGTTGGCCGCGTCGTTT
>JAPKZC010000472.1 GCA_026394025.1 Candidatus Solibacter sp. | reverse complement strand
TCACCGTCTCCGCGACGACGGCGGCGATCACCTTGGATACCGCGCAGATCGGGCGCACGATTGACTCCAGTCAGATTACGGATCTTGCCCTGAACGGCCGCAACCCGTTCAACATGGCGTCCCTGAAGGCCGGTGTGGTGGGAGATCAGTTCAACGGCTTCAACCCCGGCTGGGTGGAGCAGAGTGTCTCCATTAACGGAGGCCGGAAGAACGGCAACCAGGTGACGATGGATGGGGTCAACCTGTCCCGGGCCCGGGGCGACGCCGCCCGCAACACCAACATCGGCGTGCTCAATGTGGACGCCGTGCAAGAGGTGCAGATCCTCACCACAACGTACCCGGCCGAATACGGTCGTGCCATGGATGGCCAGGTTCGCTTTGTGACCAAGAGCGGCGGCCGGGACTTCCACGGGACCGCGTGGGAGTTTCTTCGAAATTCGAGGTTGGACGCCAACAGTTGGACCCGCAACAGCAGCCCCAAGTCCAGCGAGAATGCGCGGCAGGCTCCGTTCCGGTTCAATCAGCCGGGATACTCCATCGGCGGCCCGGTGGTGATCCCCAAAACGTTCAATACCGGGCGAAACAAGATGTTCTTCTTCGTCAGCCAGGAGTGGGTGTGGTACCGCAAGGAGCAAACCACCGTCGCCATCGTGCCAACGGCCCTCATGCGGAAGGGCGACTTCAGCGAGTTGCTGAACGCCAGCAACCCATTCTTCGGCAGAGTCAGGACCGTCAAGGACCCGGCATCGGGCCTGCTGTTTCCGGGGAACGTGGTTCCCGCATCGCTGCGGAGCCGCAACGGGATGGCGTTCATGAACGCATTCCCGCTGCCGACGCCGGGCTTCCAGCAGGGCACCAACAACTGGATCAAAACACTTCCGAACCCCATTACCAACCGGAAGGACACACTGCGCTTCGATTACTACCTGGGAAGCAGCCGCATCAGTTTCAGCGGGAATCACTACGGCTACCGGGAAGACCAGCCTTTCTCGGGCACGTTCGGTACCGGCCTGGACACCAACAACACCCGTTGGAACCGCCCCAATAAGCTGGGGGCGTTCGCCGTCACCACCACCCTGTCGCCTACGAAGGTCAATGACATAACGGTCTCGGGGGCGGCCGACCGGGTGGAACTGGACCCCTACGTGAACCCGGAAGGCCACGACTGGATTCAGCCGCGCTCGCAGTACGGGATCGATTATCCCTACATGATTCCGCTGGGTACCGGCGGCAAGACGCTGGCGGACCGGATCCCCAACAACGTCTCCATCGCCGGGCTTTCCGCCTGGGGTGGCGGAGTTCGGCCGACGAACTCGTCGGGACCCATCTACTCGGTGGCCGACAACTTCACCTGGGTTGCAGCGGCCGAGCACACGCTGAAGTTCGGCGTCTGGGGGGAAAAGGCCACGCAAAAGAACAACGAGATTCCGGGCAACCAGAACGGGAACTTCTCGTTTGGGGATACCCAGTCCCCGGTGACCACGAGTTTGGCCAGGGCGAACACCGTCATGGGCAACTTCGATACTTATTCGGAGGCCGGCCGCCGGCCATACACGCTGGCAACCAGTTATGCCCTCGAGGCATACGCGCAGGATACCTGGAAGCCGACTCAGAAACTGACGGTGGAGATGGGCGTGCGCTGGAGCTTCCGCACGCCCTGGGCGGCCAAGTACAACGACTTCTCGGGCTTCGACCCCAAGTACTATGACCCGAAGAACATGGCGATTGTCGACCGGAAGACCGGGTACATCGTCTCGGGCGACGTGTACAACGGCGTCGTGATGCCTGGAAACGGTATCCCCGACTCTGCCAAGGGGCGCGCCAACGCCATCTACCTGCCCAACTACCAGCGCCTGTTCCACGACATCCCCAGGGGCTTTTCGCCGCCCGTTTACAAGGCTTTCGCGCCGCGGTTGGGCATCGCCTATCGTCTCGCCAAGCAGACCGCCCTTCGCCTGGGAGGAGGCATCTTCCACCAGCGGCAAATGGCGTATGGCCTGTTCGGCGGCCCGCCCAACCAGGAGACCCTGTCGGTGTCTTTCGCAGGGGCGGATAATCCCGGGGGCGAATCCGGTGGCCGCTACACGCCATTCAGCGTCACGACCCACGATGGCTACGAGAGGTATCCGACGTCCTACAGCTACAGCCTCTCGATTCAGCACGAACTCCCCGGCGGGACCGTGATCGATGTGGCTTACGTGGGCAAGACCTCGGTCCAACTGATTCGCACGACGAACACCAACGCCATGGCGGCGGGCACCCTTCAGGCCAATCCGGGCATCCAGCCGAACGCCTTAAGGCCGTGGCAAGGCCTTGCCACCCTGAACCGGCAATCGAGCACCGGCCGCGCCAACTACAACGCGTTCCAGGTCAGCCTGGACAGGCGCTTCCATTCGGGCCTCGGCTTCGGGTTGAGCTACACCTGGTCCAAGGGCTTGGACAACATCACCACGACGGCCAACACCTATTACCAGGCTTGGGCCAAGGCACCCTTTGAGTGGGACGCCAAGCACCTACTTAACCTCAATGTTATTTATGAGTTGCCATTCCTGAAGGGCCGTCCGGGACTGGTGGGCAACCTGTTCGGAGGCTGGCAAATCTCCAGCGTCGCTTTCATCCGAACCGGATTCCCGCTGTCGGTGACCGACAGCAACGACATGGCGGGTGTTGGCCAAGCCACGCAGGTGTGGAACCTGGTGAGTAAGCTCGATGTCACAGGCGACAAGGGAGTAGGCGCGCCGTGGTTCAACCCGGCGGCTTTCTCACAGCCCGCGGCCGGCACGTTCGGAAACGCCGCATTCGGCGTGGTCCGGGCACCCGGTTTCAAGAACCTGGATGCCACGCTATTCAAACGGTTCCGCCTCCACGAGAAGCTCCGGTCGGAGTTCCGTTTCGAGGCCTTCAACTGCCTGAACCACCCCAACCTGGGGAACCCGGGCCTCGATCCCCGCGCTGGAGGCTTCGGCGTGGTGACGGCCAAGGCCCTCACCTCCCAGGTGGCCAACGTCTCCAACAACGAACGCAACGTTCAACTTGCGCTGAAGTTCATATTCTGATTCGCGGGATCCGCCCCTGTTGCCGCACCCCGGCTTCGTCCGCCAGCCACCGGCGCGGACGGGCCTGGGCCGCGGTTCGCTGTGACGCTGGACGCAAGGGCACGAACAGTAGCATGAGATCCGGCTGATCGGGCTCGTCAACGCCCCGGCTCACTTCCCCGGTAGCGTGTAGAACTCGTAGTTATACCGCCAGGTCGATTCCTGCCCCGGCTCAATCGACATGGTCACGAACGGCTCCGGAGCGATGACGCTCTTGATCGACCACACCACCAGGTTCGAAAGCGGCTTGTCTCCGGTAATCCGCACGCCGGCGCCGGTCTTCGTGTTCTCCACCCTGATGTCGTAGTCCTTCGCCGTGTTGCCGTAGCCCTGGACCGTGGCGGACACGCGGTCCCCGCTCGCCAGGGTCTTCACGTAGGCGATCTGCTTCCCACGAATCTCCGCCATTTCCTTGGCGGGTGGGCGGCTGGTTTGGATCTCGAACGGGAACGTCAAGGTGAAGTCCGGCCCAGTGGCCTGTTTGTCGATCACCAGGAAATTGTGATCGTACACGCTGGTTTCGAACGCGCGCTTGCCGGTATTTTTGAGACTGTGCTCCAGCACCAACTCCGGCTTGCCCCTGGTGAGGCGCGCCGTCTTGCGGTAGAGATAAGCGTAGCCCGCGCCGCCGCTCACGACCTGCGTGAATTCCACAAAATCCGCGCCCTTGCGCACCGTCCACTTGCCCGGATTCACCATCTCATAGGCCCGGAAGTGGTCGTACCTCGGCTCCTCCGGTTTGCGCAACACGCCCACCCCGATCTTGATGAATGTCCCCCCGGCCTTGGCCTCGTCGTATCCCAGCGCGCTGTTTCCGCTGGCGAACTCCTCCGCCGGCCCCATGGTGGAACTGACCGCGCCCGCCACCACGTTCGGCCCGTCAAATTTGAAATCGCGAACCGAGGGATCAATGCTGTCGAACCATGGGCCGAAGTAACTGTGCCCCTTGCACTCCAGGCTGGCGAAGACGCCCGACCAGTCGAACCGCGTCGAGCGATAGAAACCCTTCTCCGCGTCCGGCAGATAGATCTTCGCCCGGACCTGGCCGTTGGCAATCCCGGCCTGCGGGTAATCGGCCGCAAAGGCGGCGCCGGAAGAAAGGCCAAGCAATAGCACGGTACCCACAACGGATGTCTTCATGGGAGAGTCCCTCCGGGGACTCCGAACTAGCAAATAGTATCATGCGCCAACGTCCGCGGCTCCGCGGCGTGGTTCTGCCGCGCCCGCGGCCAGTCGCATCGGACCGGTCATACATCACTGTGACGCCTGTGGCCAGGCGTGCCCGCTACACCTGTTTATCCGCCGCCATGAGATTGGCCAACATGCGGCCGTGCGGACCCCCGGGGAGCATCGCGATCTTGGCGCTGCTGGCCAGAATGCGCTGGGTCTCCAGCACGTCGAACAGCGCCATGGCCACCTCCGGTTCGCGGGCGATTTCCTGGAAGGCCTGGCCGAGGGTTCCGGGGCGGATTGCCGCCGCTTTGGCGAACTCGATGGCCGCCTCGCGCTCCGCCGAACTGGTGATCACGCTCACCTGATTCGACCCGGCCTGGCGGATGGCCGACGTCACCTGGCGCAGGCGGTTGACCACTTTCTCCTCGATCTGGTGGATCATGCCCACATCGCGGAAATGCACTTTGCGGATGTAGACGCTGCCCAGTTGATAGCCCCACGCCTGGGATTTGTCGGTGACTTCGGCGCGCACCGTCTGGCTCATGTTGTGGCGCGTCTCCATCATCTCCGCGAGCTTCATATTGCTGAGGCAGCGCACGGTGGCGTTGCTGACGTTGGCGCGCAGCGAGCCGCGCGGATCGGTGTTCTTGAAGAGGTACGAAACCGGATCGCTGATCCACATCTCATACCAGATGCCGATGCCCATGGGCGCGCCTTCTTCCGAATTCACCGGCTGGCTACGCAGATACTCCTGGTCCAAGCGCATGTCCAGCACGAAGCAGTTGCCCAGCAGGTTGATGATAAACGCGGCCGGCCCGAGTTGCGCGGGCAGGAAATGCAGTCCCGGCTCATCGAGCACGCCGATCACCTTGCCGAACAGCATATAGACGCGGCAGGTGCGCTCTTGCACGACCGCGTAGAGGCCGAAGATCCGCCCGACCGCGAGCAGGATCGGTTCCGCCAGAAACAGCCCCACAAACGCGAATAACGCGGCCGCCAGCAGGCTGGCCAAAGGTTGGTCCGTCATTTCCCCGCCTCCAGGTAGATCTGCTGCGCCTTGTCGTAGAGCGCCAGGCGCACGTTGCGCAGGTACGAGGCCAGGATGCCCGGCCCGGCGCGGTGAAGCGCGGCCAGTTCCGCGGCCAGCGATTTCACCGGCTCCACCTCGGCCTGTGCGCGCAGGGTTTCAATTTCCACCGCGCGCCGCGATTGCACCACGCGCTGATCCGCGGCCGCCTGCGCCAGGCTGATGTCGCTCGACACCTGGTTATGCGCGGTATTGATGGCGGCCAGCGCCGATTCCACTTCGGGCGGCGGGTCGATGCCGGTGATGAGGGAGGCATCCAGAATCACCCCGTAGCGCGCCGGAGCGGAGCGGCATTCGTTGTCCATATACTCGTTCAGGTCGCGCAGGTTCTTGCGCAGGTCGTTGATGGAAATGCCGGTCATTTCGCTGCCCGCGAGCGGGGTCTGCGCGCCGGCTTCCACCCCGGGGCCGAGGGGCACGGACTTCGCTTCGAAGCTGGCGATACGCTGGCGCAGCACCGAGACGAAATACGCCACCACGTGGACGAAGGGCCGCTTGATGCCGAACAGAAACGCGTAGAGGTTGGCCTCGCTCACGCGATACCGGATCTGCCCGGTCAACCCGGTATTCAGTTGATCTTTGGTCACCGCCTCCAGGCGCGTCCCGCTCTCGTTGGCCGTCGGGTTCTCCGGGTCGAGCGCCATATTCACCGTCATGGTGGCGATGGAGACTTTATAGATTTTCTCCCACGGCATTTTGAAATACGGTCCGCCGGGCGGGATCACGCGCACCTGCGGATACGTATACCGCGCCCGCTCCTCGGGGCGCAGGGTCTCGGTGACGGGATCGTCCAGCGTGGTCTTTCCCCCGGGCACGCGCACCGCGCGCCCAAATCGCGTTTTGACGGCGCGCTCATTCTGATCGACGGTGTACACGCCCATCAGAAGCACTCGCAACAGGAACCAGGCCGCCAGTCCAAGGCAAACACCAATTAAGATCTGCATAGGTCAGCTCATCGGTAAGTATACTCTTCGGACGTGACGGTATGGTTTAGGGGGATGTTGCGACAGCGCGGCCGGTCTTTGTGTCACATAATAGGGAGGTAATGACGCGCGACGAGACCATCGCCGAAATCACCCGCCGACTGGTGGCGTATTACCGCCCGGAGCGGATCTACCTGTTCGGTTCCGCAGCCCGGGGCGATGAAGGTCCGGATAGCGATCTCGATTTCTGCGTGGTGCTGCCCGACGACGCGCCGGAGAGTCTTTATCGTCCGGGCATACACCGGGCGCTCTGGGAAGTGGGTACCGCCACGGATGTCGTTCGCTGGCCGGCCAGCGACTTTGATTCTCGTGCCATTCACGTGAGGGCGTCCTTACCGGCGACGATCGTGCACGAGGGAAAGCTCCTCTATGACGTCAGAAGAATCGCCGCGTGATGAGGCCAACCGCTGGCTCGCGCAAGCCCGTAAAGATCTGAATGCGGCCCGCGTCCTGGCGTCTCCGGAGCCATCCCGCTCTGTCTTTCACAGCCAGCAGACCGCGGAGAAGGCAGCCAAAGCCTATCTGGCTTTTCACGAAGTGCAATTCCGCAAGACGCACGATCTGATCGAACTGGGCCGTCAATGCGCCGCACTGAATGCCGCCCTCGCTCCATTCCTTATGGAAGCAGCCGACCTGACCGATTACGCCACCGTGTTCCGGTACCTGGACGCACCCCGTGAACCGGACGAAAAGGAGGCGGCAGGTGCATTGGAAATCGCGCGCAGGCTCTTCGAGGAAATAAGCACTTTGCTCACGCCAGGACCGGGTTGAGTCGCTGTGGCAGAGGAGGATGTGTCTTCTGCGCTTGACTCTGCGTCTGGCGGTCTCTGCGTTGAACCGCATCCTGCAAAACTCCATGCGTGCCCGTGCGTACAATGAAAGCATCTTGCTCGACCGCGTGGTCCAAACCATCGAGCGCCATCGCATGTTGACCGCCGGCGATCGCGTTGCCGTCGCCGTCTCCGGGGGCGCCGATTCGGTGTGCCTGCTCCACGTGCTTCGCGAGCTTGCACCGCGGTGGAATCTGACGCTGAGCGTGCTGCACGTCAACCATAACCTGCGCGGCGAGGCCTCGCTGGGCGACGCCGAGTTCGTGCGCTCGCTCGCCGTGGGGCTGAACCTGCCGTTCGCCGCGCACGATCTCGATCTCTCGACTGGGCACGGCAACCTGGAGCACTCCGCCCGCAACGGCCGCAACGCCTTTTTCCACGGTCACCTCGCCGGCGGATTCGCCGACCGAATCGCTCTGGGGCACAGCCGCTCCGACCAGGCGGAAACCGTCCTGTTCCGTTTTCTCCGCGGCAGCGGGGCCACCGGGCTGGCCGCCATCCGGCCCGTGACGGAGCGCGGCATGGTGCGCCCGCTGATCGAGATCGAGCGCCCGGAGATCGTCCGCTACCTCCGCGACCGCACCCTCCCCTGGCGGGAAGACGCCAGCAACGCCACCCTGGATTACGCCCGCAACCGCATCCGCCATCAACTGCTGCCGCAACTCGCCGGGGAGTGGAACCCCGCCCTGGAGGAGACGCTGGCCCACACCGCCGACCTCTCGCTGGCGGAAGAAGCCTATTGGCAGACGGGGCTGTCCTGATTTCGACCGTCGCCCTGGCCGCCCTGCCGCTTGCCGCCGCCCGCCGGTTGGTGCGCCACGCCATCCTGCTGGCCACTGACGGTCACCAGGCCAGCCACTTCCGCCACATTGCCGCCGTGCTTGAGCTGGCGGCGCGCCGGGAGGGCACCGGACGCACGCAACTTCCCGGGCTCGAAGTCCGCCGCTCCTTCGATTGGCTTCGCTTCGCATCCGCGGCGCCAGCCGATGCTTACACGTTGTGCCCCGCGGTACCAGGAATTACCCGTGTACCCGGTACCGATTTCGCGATTTCCATGGAACTGCTTGAAAGCCCGGAAACTTCCCGCCCTCTGAATACCGTATATAATGGGCAGATGGGTTGTCTCGACTGGAATCGGCTGTCCGGTCCCCTGGAACTGCGGAACTGGCGGCCGGGAGACCAGTACCAACCCGTGGGTATCCCCGCAGCGACAAAGATCAAAACGCTCTTCCAAGAGGCACGTGTACCTGTCTGGGAGCGAGCACAGTGGCC
>JAPKZC010000249.1 GCA_026394025.1 Candidatus Solibacter sp. | reverse complement strand
GTGGTGCTGGTGCTGGGGGCTGGTGCGGCGCACGGTCAGACCGGGGCGGTGGCGCCGGCCTTCGAAGTGGCATCGGTCAAGCCAGCGGGGCCGCTCAACCCGGCTGCGATCGCGTCGGGCCAAGTGCGCATCGGGATGAAGATCGACGCCGCCCGGGTGGATATCGGGAGCCTGTCGTTAGCCGACCTGATCCGCATCGCCTACCGGGTGAAGGCGTACCAGATTTCGGGTCCGGATTGGATGTCCACGGAGCGGTTCGATGTGCGTGCCAAATTGCCGGAGGGGGCGAACCAGGAGCAGGTGCCGGAGATGCTCCAGGCGCTGCTGGCGGAGCGATTCAAGTTAGCCATCCATCGGCAGACCAAGGAACAGAACGTGTACGCGCTGGTGGTGGGCAAGGGCGGGCCGAAGCTGAAGGACTCCGTACCTGAGGCCGACGCGCCGCCCGCGGGAGATCCGCCGCAGGGCACCACGGTCATTGGCGAAGGGAAGGAGCAGGTGCGGATGAGGGCCGATACGGGCGGCAGGGGAATGGTTGTTTCGAGCGCCCAGACAGGAACCATGAAGATGTCGATGGGGGAGGGGGGCACCATGCGGATGGAGTCCTCGAAGATGTCGGTAGCGACGCTAGTGGAGATGCTGGCGCGGTTCGTGGACCGGCCGGTGGTGGACATGACCGAGTTGAAGGGGACCTACCAGGTAGCGCTGGAACTTACCATGGAGGACCTGCGCGGGATGGCGCGGACGGCGGGCGTGATGCTGCCGCCGGGTGGGGGCGCGGCAGTGGCGGAGAGTGCGTCGGATCCATCGGGCGGCTCGGTTTTCAGCTCCGTGCAGCAGATGGGGTTGAAACTGGAGCCGCGAAAGGCTCCGGTGGATCTGATTGTGGTGGATAAGGTGGAAAAGGTTCCGACGGAGAATTAGGGGATTTGTCCGGGCTGGCGCTTTGATCGCTCCCTGACGGTCGCGGCTCTGATGGGGGCCCGGAGCACGAAGAGTGCTCCGAGCTGGAAAGACGGGGTGCGGAGCGCGACTACTGCGGACGCATCCAGATGTCCTCGAGGATGAGGACGTCAAGGTCTGGCCGGCGACGGTGAGGCGGACCATGTAGGCGCCGGGTTCGAGCAGGGCGCCGCCGCCACCGCCGAAGCCGCCAAAACCACCGCCACCTCCACCACCGCCGCCGCGTCCGCTGGCGACGAAGGGCACGCCGCCCGCGCCGCCGCGTCCGCCGCGTCCACCGGCCGCACCGGGAGCTACTGTTGCGCCCGTTGCCTGGCCGCCGGCAGGTTGGCCGGCAGTGGCGTCCTGCGCGCCGCCGCGGCGGCCACCGCCGCCTGCCGCAGCGGCATCGGCCGTACCGGCTGGCGGAGTTGCGGCGCCTGCCGCGAGTGCCCCCGCGCCGCGACCGCCGCCGGCGCCCGCTGTCGCGGGACCACGCATGGACCACTGGAAGCGATTCATGCCCGCCTTGATCTGCACATCCATGGTGCTGGAGATTTGATTGTTCTGGAGGAATTCCAGCTTGCCCGCGCCCATGTCGGATTTCGCCAAGACGTGGATGGCTGTTCCACCCTGCGGGTTTTTGGCCTGGAACTGCCGATTGGTGGCGTGCCGCTGGGCTTGCGGATCGTTCTTCCAGAGCGTTGCCGGCCGCGGATCAAAGAGGGTGAGATCCTTGCTCATGCTAGAGGGCTTGAGCTGCTCCAGCGGGGAGATGTCGTCGGCGATATAGATGGACCGTCCGTGGGTGCCGACGATGAGGTCGCGTTCGCGGGGGTGAATCAGGATATCGTCCACGCGGACGCTGGGTAGCCCGGTCATGAACTTTTTCCATTCCTTGCCGCCGTCCAGGGTGACGTACAAGCCGAACTCGGTGCCGACGAAGAGGAGGTTGGGGTTGTCGTAGTCTTCGCGCAGGGCGTTGATATTGCCCTTGGCGGGGAGATTGGCAGCGACGCTGACCCACCTCTTACCGTAGTCGGAGGTCTTGAACAGGTAGGGCTTCCAATCATCACTGCGATGATTGTCGATGGCGACGTAGGCCGTGCCCGGGTCAAAGTGGGAGGGCTCAATGCGGGAGATGTGGGTGTAGCCTTTGGGCGCGCCGGCGATGTTGGCGACAACGTTGGTAAAGGTTTCGCCACCGTCCTGGCTGACCTGGAGATTGCCATCTTCGGTGCCGATCCAGATGACGCCCGGTTTGGAGGGAGATTCGCGGACCTGGGTGGCCACGGAACTGGCCGCGTAGCCGTCATGCTTCGAGGCCATGGGCTTATCGCCGGGCACGCCCATGATGGCCAGCTCCGGCGCCCAGCGGTTGATGTTCCTGGAGAGGTCGGTGGGATTCATCCACCACGTGTCGCCGCGGTTGTTGGACTTGAAGAAGTACTGTCCGGCCATGTAGACAACGGCGGGATTGTGTGGGGAAATCTCGAACGGCGCATTCCAATAGAAGCGGAGCGTGTCGAGGTTGGGAGGGGCGTTGACCACGTTGGGCGCGCCACCGCGGCCGCCGCCGCCGCCGCCACCGCCGGCAGCGCCGCCGCGTCCGGCTGCGGCTGCGGCCGCCGGAGTCTGGCCGGCTTCGGGGGGTGCCGCGGCGGCGGGCGGGGTGGCCGGGGTTGCTCCAGGCGCCGCCGGGGTTGCGGCGGCAGCCGCGCCACCGCGTCCACCGCCTACGTTGGGCCGGATGCTCTTTTGGGTGCCGTTACGCATATCGTGACGGCTCATATTGCCATCCCCGCCGCCGATCCGGTACCAGTCGGTATTGAGGCTCTGGCTGCTGCGCACGGCGCTCGGTCCGCACCAGCTCCCATTGTCCTGCAAGCCGCCGCACACGTAGTATGGGCGGCGCATGTCGGCCGACACCTGATAGAACTGGCCGACCGCAATATCGTTGTGGAAGTCCCTGGTCAAGCCGCCATCGTTGCTGATATCGAGGCCGCCATCGTGGCCTACAACGACAGTGCGCGTATCCTTGGGGTTGATCCAGAAGGCGTGGTAATCGGTGTGCGAACCGTTGACGGCGGTCCAGGTCTTGCCGCCATCAAGGGACATCTGTGCGGGGTTGCCGCCGACGAATACTTTCTGGTCGTTGACCGGGTCCACGTAGGTCCAGGTCTGGCCGCCGTCGTCGGAGCGGTAGACACCGCTGCCGTTGGGATCGGGCGGGGCAGGTGGGCCGCCGCGGCCACCGCGACCGCCGCCCGCGGCATCGGCTGCGCCGCCCGGCACCGCACCTGCGGGTGTGGCCGCGCCGGCCGGGGTTTCGGCAGATTCACCTGCCGCGCCTGCGCCGCCGCGTCCGCCGCGAGCAGGGCCGCCATCGGCGGCGGTGCCGCCGCCGGTGCCGGCGCTGGCGCCGGTTTCCACCTGGGCATAGAGGGTGCTTGGTCTAGTGCGGAAGATGGAGAGGGCGATGCGGCCGTAAATGCCGTCCTTGGATTTGGGCCAGCCCGGAGTCTCGATGCGGTTCCACGTGTCGCCGCCGTCCAGGGTCTTCCAGAGTCCGGAGCCCGGACCGCCGCCGTTATAGCCCCACCAGGTGCGCAGGCGCTGGTACGATGCGGCATAGAGCGTCTTGGGATTCACCGGATCGATGACAACGTCGGTAAAGCCGGTGTTGGCATCGATGTATTTGGATTTCTTCCAGGTCTTGCCGCCGTCCACCGACTTGAAGAGACCGCGCTCCGCATTGGGGCCGAAGAGATGCCCCATGGCAGCCACGTAGACGATGTTGGCATTTCCAGGGTCCACCACGATGCGAGCAATGGACTGGGTATCTTCAAGGCCGAGGTGGATCCACGTTTTGCCGCCATCGGTGGTGCCCCAGACGCCGTCGCCGATGGACGAACTCTGCCGGTGGTTGGCTTCCCCAGTGCCAACGTAGACGACGTTCGGATCGGAGGGCGCGATCGCGATGGCGCCGATCGCCGCGTTGGCCATGTTGTCGAACTGCGACTTCCAGTGATTGCCGCCGTCGGTGGACTTCCACAATCCGCCGGTGGCGTAGCCGACATAGAGAAGCATCGGGTCTTTTTCGGTGCCCGCGATGTCGTCGATGCGGCCCATC
>JAPKZC010000403.1:2041-9897 GCA_026394025.1 Candidatus Solibacter sp. | reverse complement strand
GCTACGGCGCTTTCATCCAGCGCACCGATTTCCGCGTCCGCGCGGTGGCTATCCCCCTGCCCGACCTGCAGCCGGACCTCAATGGCCTGCGCATCCTGCACCTCAGCGACATCCACCTAAGCGCGTTCCTCAGTGAAGCTGAATTCGCCCGCGTGATCGATGCCGCGCTCCACCTCGACCCCCAACTTGCCGTGGTCACGGGCGACCTCATCAGCGGCCATTCCGATCCGCTCGATGCCTGCATCCGCCAGTTGGCGCGCGTCAAGGCCGATGCCGGCGTCTTCGCCTGCATGGGTAATCACGAAACCTACGCCCGCGTGGAAGACTATACCGAGCGCGAATCGGCGCGCTTCGGTATCCGCTTCCTGCGCGGCAAGGCGCAGACGCTGCGCTTCGGCAATGCCACGCTCAATCTGGCCGGCCTCGACTTCCAGCCCCAGCGCGACCGTCGCCGGTATTTGCGCGGCGCCGGGCGCCTCATCGTCCCTGGCGCGACCAATATTCTCCTCCAACACAATCCCGACGTCTTTCCCGCGGCCGCCCGGCAGGGGTATAATCTGCTGCTTGCGGGACACACACATGGCGGACAGGTCACGGTGGAGATTCTGGATCAGTCCATCAACCCGGCACGCTTCCTTACGCCCTACGTTTACGGCCTCTATCGTGAAGGAAACGCCGCGGCCTATGTCACGCGCGGTATCGGAACCATCGGCATCCCCGCTCGTATCGGAGCGCCTCCGGAGATTTCCCTCCTGCGGCTCAGAAAGGCTTAAGGCAACCTCGCCGTGCGCTATCTCATTGTCAGCGACCTCCATGCCAACATCGAGGCTCTCCATGCCGTCCTCGCCCAGTCCGCCGGCGGCTACGACCGCGCCATCTGCTGCGGCGACCTCGTCGGCTACGGCGCCGACCCCAACCAGGTTTGCGATTGGGTCCGCCTCGACTGCGCCGTCGTGGTGCGCGGCAATCACGACCGCGCCTCCACCGGCCAGGACGATCTCGAGTGGTTCAACCCGGTGGCGCGCAATGCCGCCATGTGGACCCTGCATACGCTCTCGCGCGAAAATACCGACTATATCGTGGGACTCCCCCGTGGCCCGCTGACGGTCGGGACTTTTCAGGTATTCCACGGCTCCCCCTACGACGAGGACGAGTACGTCATCGCCGCCGGCGAGGCCGGGCAGGCGTTCAGCTATATGGAATCCCGCGTCGCCTTCTTCGGCCACACCCACGTGCAGGGCGGTTTCATCTGGAACCACTCGCGCGTGGAAACCATCCTCCGCACGCCTGCCCGCACCGATTCGCAGGCCATGCCCATCGACCCCGGGTGCGCTTACATGATCAACCCCGGCTCCACCGGCCAGCCCCGCGACGGCGACCCGCGCGCGGCCTACGCCATTTACGATACCGAGGCCAACGAAGTGACTTACCGCCGCGTGGTCTACGACGTTGCCGCCGCGCAGAAGAAAATTCACGCCGCCGGGCTGCCGCCGATTCTGGCCGACCGCCTGGCCGTGGGCCGCTAGCGCGCAAGCTATGAGAGTCAACCGGGAGAACCTGCCGGCCCTGTGTATCCTGCTCGCCGTGCTGGCGGTGAATGCCTGGGCGTTGCGCGCCGAACTACACAGTGGAGGCGTGGATCTCAACGACAACGTCTCTCACTTTCGCCTGGCGGCCGAAATGGCCGGCGCGATGGAACATGGGGAACACGGCGAACCCGTGGGCAATCCGCTGGATTTCTGGAGTCCGGAGTGGTCCCTGGGGTTCCCTTTGATACGCGTCTACCAGCCGCTGGCCCATCTGCTGCCGCTGACCTTCTTCGCCATGTCGCGCCACTTCGAACTGCCGCCGCTAACTGCCGCCGCGGCAGCCTGCCTGGCCCCGCTGATTTCCACTCCCCAACTCTATGGCCTGGAATACGAAAGCTACGTCTGGGCCGGGTTTGGGCTGTTCCCGCAAGCCGTGGCCACGCATTTCCTGCTACTCACCCTCGGCTTGGCCTACCGCGCACTGCGCCGCGGCGGGTCCGCTACCCTCGCAGGCATCATGCTGGGGCTCGCCTTTCTCTGCCAGTTCATCTACGGATACATGGGGGCGCTGTCGGTCTGTCTGCTGGCGCTCGTCCCCGGCGCCGCCATCCCGCGCCCCGAGCGTCTGCGCCGCGTACTGTGGATAGGCGCCGTGGCCCTGGTGCTGTCCGCCTTCCAGTTGGCGCCTCTGTGGATCGATCGCGCCTTCATCAACCGCACCCCGCGGGATCAACTGTGGAAGGCGGATTCCTTCGGCGCGGGGCAAGCTTTGGAATGGCTGATCACGGGGCAACTCCTGGATAGCGGGCGATTTCCCGTCCTCTCGCTGCTCGCGCTCGCCGGCCTCATCGTCCTGTGGCTGCGCTTCTACACCCCGCGCGGCATGGAATTCGCCGGCAAGTTCGCCCTTTCTGGCGCCGCTTTCTGGATTCTCGTGTTCTTCGGACGGCCATTTTGGGGTCCGGCGCTGTGGCTGATCGGCGTTACCCCGGATCTCCACCTGCACCGCGTCCTGGGCGGCGCCCAGGTCTTTCTGGTGGTGCTCGCCGCCATCGGGCTGGCTGCTATCTGGGGTGAGTTGTCGCGACGCTTACACCTCGCGGCCGCCATTGCCGCGACGCTCGCGCTCTTCTATCCGATGGTGCGCGAACGCGGCCAATTCCTGGACATGAATGCCACCCGGCTACAGCGCACCGTGCAGGCGATGCAGCAGGACCGCCAGTCCCTGGACACGCTTACGGCCGCTACCATTGGGCGTGGCGGACGGGCGTTCGCCGGCTTGGCGACGCCCGCCAGTTGGGGCCCCAGTTTCAAGATCGGCGCCGTCCCCATGTACCATGCCCTCGCCGCTGCGCGGGTCCCCACCGTGGGTTACCTCTCCCACACCATGGCGCTCACCTCTGGCGTCATGCTGGGTTTTGACGAGCGCAATCCCGCCCATTACCGCCTGTTCGATGTCTCCACGTTCATCGTCCCCGCCGGGACCAGATATCCCGTGCCCGTTTTCCTCACTCCCGGCACCATCTTCGGGCGTTTCCAGATCTTCGACACGCCAGCCAACGGGTACTTCGACCTGGTGGACGTTCCCGCGGCGCTGCCGGTGGACCGCGACAGTTTCTTCGATACGAACCTCCGTTGGCTAAAAACAGTCGGCCCATCCAGCCGCCAGCACCTCCGGCTCGACCTCCCCGGCGGCGTGCCCGGCGCGCTGTCGCCCCCCGACGCCAACGCGCCATCCCCAGGCGATATCTTAAACGCGCGTCAGAGCGGCGAGGTTTACCAGGCGGAATTCCTCGCGGCGCGTCCCGCCTGGGTGCTCTTCAAGATGACGTGGCATCCCAATTGGAAGGCCTGGCTCGACGGTCAACCCCGCGGCACCGCCATGCTCACGCCCGGCTTCGTCGGCGTGGCCGTGCCCGCCGGCCGCCACACCCTCCTCTTCCGCTACCAGCCCGGAAACGGGAAGCTGTGGATGGCCCTGGCGGGTCTGCTTGCAGTACTGCTGATGGCGATCGCCGAGCGCCGGTGGCATCAGTTGCTCACGTCGCCTGCGCCGTCCGCGACGGCAGTTCCGTCACGCTCCGGAAAACCGCCTGCTGACGCGCGCGGCTCCAATCGGAGCCGCGACCGTTAGAGCGTTTTCCCGCGGCCCCTACAGCGCCGCCAATACTTCCTTGTAGAGATACTTCGAGCCTTCGATTCCGTCCCACGGCCCGTCTTCGTATTCCAGCGCGAAGACGCCCTCGAACCCGGCGTCCATCATGATCTTCACCGACCGGCGCACGTCGTTGTCCTTCCACCGGTTCCAATACTTCGCATGCACCACCGTGTGCGCGTACGGCGCCAGCGCCTTCAGCCCGTGGTACATCAGATACTCGTGCTCCCAGTTGCAGAAGTCCGGCGACGCCTCGCAAAATGGCGATTTCACTTCGTCTATGATGATCCGGATGTTGGTCGGATTCGCCGTCAGTCCCCAGTGGTTCTCCAGCGTGACCTTGACCCCCACCTTGCCGCCGTAGTCCGCCATCTCCTTGAAGCTCTCGATGCAGTTGGCGAGATATTTGGCCAACTCATCGGCCTTCGGGTAATCCGCCGTGGCCATCGCCCCCGGCACGAGCCTGGGCCCGCCGCTGTTCACCCGCATGGATTTTGCGCCCAGCATGGCGGCTCCGTCCAGCCACTTCTTCGCCACCGCGACGCCCGCCTTGCGCTTGTCAGCATCCAGCTCGCAGATGTCCCGTGGCGCGTTGTTGGAGATGTGCTGGCATGTCGTGCCCGTGGCCTTCATCTTGTTCGCCATCTTCTCCAGCCAGCGCTTTCCCGAGTCGCTCGAGGGGTCGAACTCCTGCGTCACGCGCGTCGCCGCGCCCACCGTCAGCGGCACCGATGCATACATGCTGTCGTCGGTCACATCGCCCAGCAGCCCCGAGAACAGGTCCATGTGTGTCACGCCGGGGAACGTGTCCTTCGTAAACTGGGGAAAATCCAGCATCGTGATCTCCCCGTACTTCTTCCTCAGTTCCTCGTTCCTCGGATTCCGCCCGAATCCCGTCCGGCTCTTGAAGATGTTGCGGATCGGCCACGTATTGGATGCGATCCGCGCCAGCTTCTCCTTTTCCGTGAGAGGGCTGGCTTGCGCCGCACCCGCCGTGCCGAGGGCCAAACCGGCCGCGCCCACGCCGGCGCCCGCCGTCTTCAGAAAACCTCTGCGGTCTACGTCCATGATCTACGCCTCCTGCCTACCCCAACGACAATATCAGTCTGCCACCATCCGCGCCAGCCGTGAGTTACTCTCTTCTCATGCACCGCGCAGCCGCCCTACTCCTGCTCTCCGTTTTCACCCTTGCCGCCCAGTCGATTCAATACTCCGACTCCGGCAAAACCTGGCTACTGAACACGCGCCAGAGTTCCTATGCCATGGGCCTCGGTGCCGATGGCGCGCTCCGCCACCTCTACTGGGGCGCTCCGCTGTGGCGCTCCGACGATCTCACCGCGCCGCCCCCCCGCCGCGACATTTCCTCCTTCGACCCTCGCCAGATGCTGGAAGCCGAGGAGTTCCCCGGCTGGGGCGGTCCGCGTTATTACGAACCCGCACTCAAGATTACGCGCGACAACGGCAACCGCGATCTGGTCCTGCGCTACGTTTCCCACCGCATCGCCGGCAACGATCTCGATATCGTCCTCAAAGACCTAAACGATCCCATCGAGGTCACCCTCCATTACCGCGTCTATCCCGACTACGGTATCCTGCGCCGCTCCGCAACCATTCGCAACGCCACACAGCGCGCCCTTACCGTGGAAAGCGCGCAATCGGCCACCTGGAACCTGCCCCCCGGCGAAGGCTATCAGCTCACCTATCTCACCGGCCGCTGGGCCGCCGAAACCCAGGTGAATCACGAGCCCATCCACGAGGGCCAGAAGGTGCTCGAAAGCCGGAAGGGCCACACCAGCCACAATTTCAATCCCTGGTTCGCCATCGATTCCGGCGATGCCGGCGAAGAGCACGGCTCCGTCTGGTTCGGCGCCCTCGGCTGGAGCGGTAACTGGCGCATATCCATCGAACAGACCCCCTACCGCCAGGTGCGGGTCACCGGCGGACTCAACAGCTTCGATTTTTCCTACCCGCTCAAGCCCGGCGAAACCCTGGAAACTCCGCCCTTCTTCGGTGGCTTCTCCGCCGCCGGCTTCGGCCCCGCCTCCCGCATGCTCCACCGATTCACCCGAGAGCAGATCCTCCCCGGCGGCGCCACTTCGCGCCTCCGCCCCGTGCTCTACAACTCCTGGGAGGCCACCACCTTCGCGGTCAACGAACAGGGGCAGAAGGATCTCGCAGGCAAAGCCGCCAAACTCGGCGTGGAAATGTTCGTGATGGACGATGGCTGGTTCGGCGCGCGCAATAACGATCGCGCCGGCTTGGGCGATTGGACCGTCAACCCGCAGAAGTTCCCCCAAGGCCTCAAGGGCCTCATCGATCACGTCACCAGCCTCAAGATGGATTTCGGCCTGTGGGTGGAACCGGAGATGGTCAACGCCAACAGCGATCTCTACCGCGCCCATCCCGATTGGGTCATCAATTTCCCAGGGCGCCCGCGCAGCGAATTGCGCAACCAGATGATCCTCAACCTGGCGCGCGCCGACGTCAAGGAGTACATCTTCGGCTTCCTCGACAGACTCGCCACCGAGTACAACGTGCGCTATTTCAAGTGGGACATGAACCGCTCCTTCTCCGAGCCCGGCTGGCCCGAAGCCGCCCCCGCCGATCAGCGCAAACTCTGGGTGCAGTACGTGCTCAACCTCTACGAAATCCTGGACCGCCTGCGCGCCAAACACCCCAACCTGGAAATCGAATCCTGCTCCGGCGGTGGCGGCCGCATCGATCTCAGCATCCTCCAGCGCATCGACGAGGTCTGGCCCAGCGACAACACCGACGCCTTCGATCGCCAGCGCATCCAGGAGGGCTTCTCCATGGCCTACCCCGCGAAGATCATGTCCGCCTGGGTCACCGACGTGCCCAACATGAACACGCGCAGCACCCCGCTCGCCTTCCGCTTCCTTACCGCCATGCAGGGCGCGCTCGGCGTCGGCAGCAACCTCAATAAGTTCTCCGAGGCCGATTCCGCTCTCGCCGCCGGCATGATCGCCGCTTACAAACGAATTCGCGCCACCGTGCAGACCGGAGACCTCTTCCGCCTGGCCAGCCCGCGCACCAATGACGTCACGGTGAATCAGTATGTCGCCGCCGACGGCAAACAGGCCGTGGTCTTTGCCCTGCGGCACTCGCAGCAGTACAACACCGCCGCCCCCACCATCCGCCTGCGCGGTCTCGACGCTCGCGCGCTCTACAAGGTGGAATCGGTCAACAACAAGCTGGTGGAGCGCCAGCCCCAACTGAGTGGCGCATACCTCATGCAGGTCGGCCTCAACGTCAATCTCCGCGGCGATTTCGACGGGACGGCGATCATTTTGGAGAGGCAGTAACCGTGGCATAAGGCTCCGCCTTGTGCACCCTAGTGCAGCTCGGGCTTCTCCGCACCCGCTCGCCTTCAGCGACCGTCGCGCTAACTCACTCGTGCCGGAGCGCCCGGATGGGATCGACTCGCGAGGCCCGGTTCGCCGGTAGGAGTCCCGCCAGGGCGGTGATCCCCGACAAAATGAGCACGGTCGCCACGATGGTCGCGCCATCGTATGTCCGTATGCCGAACAAGGT
The DNA here is from genome assembly GCA_026394025.1 of Candidatus Solibacter sp. Taxonomy (GTDB): domain Bacteria; phylum Acidobacteriota; class Terriglobia; order Bryobacterales; family Bryobacteraceae; genus Solibacter. Next base: position 2,661 of record JAPKZC010000403.1, on the reverse strand, counting down.
GCTCGCCACCAGCCGCGCCAACGTCAGCGCAACTGGCAACCCCACGGCCACGCCCAAGCCGGTCACCACCAGTGATTCCCGCAAGATCATCCACACCACTTCCCCCCTGCGCGCACCCAGCGCCATCCGGATCCCGATCTCACCGGTCCGCCGTGTCACCGCATAGGAGAGCGTTCCGTATACGCCGACCGCCACCAGCAGCAATGCCAAAGCACCGAAGAACCCCGATATCTGCGCCAGCATCCTCTCCAGTGTCAGTGCTTCTTCGATTTGCTGGCTTTGCGTCTTCAGGTTGAACACCGGGAGGTTCGCGTCGATTCGGTGAACCGCTTCCCGCACTGCGGCGTCTATAGCGAGCGGATCGCCGGCGGTGCGCACCACGAAACACATGCGGCGAACCCTGTCCCACGGCGTGCCAAAAGAGAGGTACACCGTTCGCGGAGGCGCCTCGCGCATGCGATTGTACTTGACGTCTACGGCGACTCCGACAATCTCGTAGGCCTTCAGTGGGTCGAATCGGTTTCCGGCGGAGAGGTAGTGGCCCACCGGATTCTCGTTCGGGAAGTACTCTCGCGTCCACGCTTCATTCACTACGGCGGTCGGATGGTTCGGGTCCGTAT
>JAPKZC010000403.1:0-2026 GCA_026394025.1 Candidatus Solibacter sp. | reverse complement strand
GATACCGTGGCCCAGCAGCACTCGGATTCCCATCGTCTCAAAGAAGCGCCGACCCACACGGTTCCAGTACACGCCGTTCGGCCGGCCGGGAGCGGGAGGAGTGCCGCCATCCGCCGAACTCGGCGACGTGTTGGACCAGCCGGATAGCAAAGCCACTTGGGATAAGGAAGCCGAACGGACGCCCGGCAGCCCCTGCAACTGGTCGAGCAGCCGGTTGTACAAGGCGACACCGGCGCCGGCCTTGTATCCGCTGCGCGCCGCGTCGATTTCGAACAGCAGCAAGTTCTCAGGCTTGAAGCCTAGATCCTGCCCGTTCAGGTTCTGGAAGGTGCGTACGAACAATCCTGCGCCGAACAGAAGCACCACTGACAAGGCCACCTGGCAGCCGACCAGCACTCGCGCCACACCCGGGCGCTGCGTCGTGGAAGCTGCGGTCTCTGTCAACTGCGGCGCCAGGTCCACCCGGACCGCACGCAATGCCGGCGCCAGTCCAAAGAGGATGCCTGTCGCCACCGATACCGCAGCGGCGAACGCCAGCACGGTGGCGTCCGGACTCACGTCGAGCGCCGCTGGCGTGGTGCCGGAGATCAGGCGCAGAAGCGTTGGCCCGCCCCAAGCCGCGAACACCAGTCCCAGCCCTCCGCCGCACAGTGACAGCAGCATGCTTTCCGTGAGCAACTGGCGGACAAGCCGGCCCCCGGATGCGCCAATCGCCAGTCGTACCCCGATTTCCTTCTGTCGCGACTTCGCGCGCGCCACCAGCAGTGTGGCCAGGTTGACGCAGGCAATCAGCAGCACCAGCGCCGCCGTGCCCGCCAGGATGCGCAGGGGTACAACGAACTTCTTCCGTAGCCCATCGAATCCCGGGCTGACGCCAGAGACCACGAGGTTCGGTAGCTTCGCGGGCATCTGTTTCAACTCTGCCGTAATACTCTGGCGGAACAGAACCTCCGCCTCGGCGCCCACCTGTGATTCGGTGACTCCAGGCTTGCGCCGGCCTCCGATCGTGCACCACCAATATCGCCGGTCCGTGAACGGCGATTGACCGGTGGCTGCCTGCGATCCCCATGGAGTTAACCCGGGGGTGTTGCGCAGTGGAACCCACATGTCCGGCCCGGCGCCAGGGATTAGGCCAGTGAAGCCTGCCGGCGCCACGCCAACGATTGTGAACGGCTGCCCGTCGAGGGTAACGCTCCGGCCCAATGCGGAGCGCTCTCCGCCGAACTCGCGCAACCAGAACCGGTGACTGATTACGGCCGCGTTGGGCGACCCCGGATTTAGGTCCTCGTCGGTGATCGTGCGCCCCACGGCAGGTGGGATGCCCAACACGGGGAAATAGCCGCCGGTGACCATTTCGCCATCGGTGGCCATGGACCGCCCGTCCACGTTCACCGTCACCCCGTTGCCTTGGATTCCCAGCGACACGAACACGAACACCCCGGCCAGCGTACGGGCTCGGTCCCGTAGCGCCTCATACGTCGCGTAGGGCAGCGAATACTCTCCATATCCGCTGGATTGTCGCCGTACGGCGCTTTGGTCGCCTTCCTCGCTGTATCGAAAGAACGTCAACTGTTCCGGTTGGCGCACGGGCAACTCCCGCAGCATGACGCCATCGATCAAACTGAAGAGCGCGGTGTTGGCGCCGATGCCGAGTGCCAGGCAAGCCACGGCGACACCGGTGAAAACCGGGTTCCTCCGCATGCCCCGCAGCGCGTAGTGGATGTCCTGCCGGAACGAATCGAGCGTCGGCAAGCCGCGCTGATCGCGGTAGTTCTCTTTGGCCGCCTCCACCCCGCCAAACGTGAGCAGGGCGGCCCGGCGGGCCTCGCCCGCCGACATTCCCCGGTGCAGGTTCTCGTCCATCAGCATTTGGACGTGCGATTCGAATTCGTCAGCCAGTTCGGCTTCGCGTCGCCTGCCGGCCAGGCTGCCGGCAAGACGGTTCCACGCGCGACGCAGTTCCTTCATTCCGCTTCACTTTCCAACGCGAAGAAGCGGGCGATGATTTCTGTCGTCTGCTGCCAGT
>JAPKZC010000534.1 GCA_026394025.1 Candidatus Solibacter sp. | reverse complement strand
GATGTCGCGGGGCTGCGTCCGCTGGCCGCCGCGTGGAACCCGGGCTCCGGCCGGCGGATCAGCGTGATGGTGGTCAACGATGCCGCGGCGGCGCGGGTGGTGACGGTGCGCGTTCCCGGAGGCGGCCGCGGCGCGCTGGAGGAATATCACTACTTCGAGCAGGACCGGCCCACGGACCGGAGTGGTTATCCTGCGCCGGCCAGGCGGCTGCCGTCTGCCGACCTGGCGCGCGGCGTCAAGATCGAGTTACCGGCGCAGGGCGTGGTTTTCCTGGCGACGGCGGGACGATAGAACCGTTTCACACATACGGTCTCGTATTTCCGAGAAACCGCTCCCTGAGCCGGCGCAGCCGGAACCATACAGGAATGCGTTTTCAACGCAGAGACGCGGAGACCGCAGAGATAAGCGCAGAGGCAGAAGAAAACGCAGTGGTAACATTCTGCCAATTCCGGCAAGAATACGACTCGGGAGGTACTCACGGTTGCGGCTCCGATCAGAGCCGCGCGCGTTAGCAAGCGGTTTGCCGATACGTTAGTGAAACTAAGTCAGAGCGAACCGTACTTTGCGTAGGCGTCTTTGACGGAGACTCCGCGGCGCAATTCTTCCCGCATACCGCTTTCCCGCTTGTTGATATCTTCGGCGGCCGACAGGACGTCGAGCGTGATGTCTTGCGGCACGATTGTCGCCGATCTTGATGGTGGTCTGGTACTCCTTGATGTTCCAACGGCCAACGGAACTGGCCGCGCACTTGAAAGCGGCAAACACTGGATACTGCATGGCATTGATGAAGTCCAGGTCGCGTACGCCGCCATCGAGCACGCCGCCGGTGCAACCGCGCTGGCGCGCGGCGGTGGACATCATCTCGCCCCAATGTGCGCAGTTGACGCTGCCGCCGCACGCCCAGACGGATACCGTACCCGGTGTGATGCTATCCAGCATGTTCAGCCGGGTTTGCGTGTCGTCATCCGTGGTGCTGGCGCAGGGATAGCCTTGTCCCGTGAAGGCGAGACCGGCGACGCGATTCACGGCGGAAAGGGGTGTCAGGTAGCGCGGTAACACCTGGTTGCGATGGCCGCGTTTGTCTAAGATATCAGCAATAGCCCCCGAATAGAGCTTGAGGTATCTCTGGGAGATTTCCTGTAAGTCTTCGGCGTTCAAGGTTGCGGATGGCATTCTAGGTTTCCTTTGACTGAGGCTCGGACGTTTTGCCCAGTGCACGCTCGGGATCCACGAACAACCAGGCGAGAGCCCCCACCATACAAAGCGTGGCGGCCACCATGAACGAGGCGGTCCAACCGAATCGGGCGGCAAGCAGGGGAGTCAGCGAAGCAGTGATGGCGCCGGCGGTCTGGTTAAACATGTTCATCACGCCGGAAACAGATCCGGCGGAAGTGCCGCCAAGGTCGGCCGTGACCGACCAGAACGAACTGGCGGAAAGATACAACGCTCCGGCGCCACCGGCGAGGACGACGGTGGCCAGGCGCGCGTCCGTGGCTTGGGTGCCCAGAGCCAGAAAGAACGCCGCGAACGCGATGCTGACGCCGGCAACGCCGCAGCGGCCGATCCGTTTGCCGTAGCGCCTGGTCAGGAAATCGCCGATGATGCCGCCTAACGGGGAGCACGTGGCCATGGCGATGAAGGGGAGCATGCCGTAGAAGGCGCTGGCCTTGAGGTCCAGCTTGCGCACGGTGTTGAGATAGATGAAAAACCAGGTAAAGAAAATATAAGCCACGTAGCCGTAACAGAAGTAGCTTACAGAGATGGCGAGCACGTCCCTGCTGCCCAGAATCCCAGGGGTGTTCGCCCGGCCGGTCGCGCGACAGCAGGAACCATACCGCTCCGGCCACCAATCCGATAATGGCGCTGACCCAGAACGACCATCGCCAGCCGTAATTCACCAGGATGTAGGTGATCAGCGGAGGAGTGACTCCCGCTCCGGCGCCGACGCCTGCAAAGATCAAGCCGTTAGCCAAGCCGCGTTCCTGGGAGGGGATCCACGCGGACACGAGGCGATTGGAAGCGGGGTAAACCACCGCCTCGCCCAAGCCCAGGGCAAAACGCGTCGCCAGCAAGACCCATAGGGCGTGGGCGGTTCCCGAGGGGACCATGGCCGTGAGCGCGGTAAACACGGCCCACCAGACCGTGCCCAGCGCCAGAATGTTACGTGGGCCAAAACGATCGGCGAGGCGGCCCCCTGGGGCCTGAAACAGGGCATAGCCGGCGACGAACGCGCTAAAGACCCAGCCCAGTTGGACATTATCGAGGTGAAACTCCTGTTGGATGGCGCGCCCGGCGATGGAAATATTCACCCGGTCCAAATAGGCGATGGCGCTGATCGCGAACATCCAGCCGATCAACGCCCAACGCATGCGATCTCGCAAAGGGTTAAGCATAGTTTAGGTAGTACGTGGGCGCTTGCCGCGTCCGTCAAAGTAAAAGACTAGCATGCCTCAAATCAAAACTGCCCCCGCGGATGCACAAGCACGGGGCTTATGCCACTCTGATAATGATGAAGGCAGGCGACCTTGCGAAACTGGATGCGCTGCCGCTACATTCGCGTACTCCGATCGAGTGGGGGCGCGCGGTGTTGGCGGACCCGATCCGCCTGCTGGCGGACCACGCTTTTCTGGAAAAGAAGGCGGCCACCAACGCGCTGGAGCTGTTGACGCGCTGGCCGGGCGAGTGGCTCCCCGGGTGGGTGGAGACGATGACGTCCGTGGCCAGGGACGAAGCGGCGCACCTGGCGCAGGTGATGCGCATCCTGCTGCGGCGCGGCGGGCGTCTGGACCGGCTCCACAAGAACGCCTACGCCAACTCGCTGCGGCTGCTGGTGCGGAAGGGCGATCCGGTGGAGATTCTGGACCGGCTGCTGGTTTCGGCGCTGATCGAGGTGCGCTCTTGCGAGCGGTTCGCGGTGCTCGCCGCCGCGTCGGTTGATGCGGAGTTGACGGGCT
>JAPKZC010000455.1:435-7702 GCA_026394025.1 Candidatus Solibacter sp. | reverse complement strand
CGCACGCGGTCGAGATCCGGAGATTACATCGCGCTGGCGTCGCCAAGGCGGAGATCGCCCGCCGGCTCCAGGTCGGGCGCACTTCAGTACGCCGAATCCTGGGCGATTCCTCCCAGAAATAGGTCCTCTCGCCTTCCTTAGGCAGGCTTACCGAAAGGACACAATACATCTCGTCGGTCTGAGGCGGAGCCTCGTTAGACATATACCGCAAGAACACACGGAGTGCGGATGCAATGCCCGAAGTCGAGACGCGAGACCACCGCCTGGCCCCCTCGGTCACGAAGTAGATGTCAAGATCGCTTGGATGGAGTGCAGAGAATGGTCGATCGATCCGCTCAAACCACTGCAGGAAATCGCGAATCTTGGACCGCCATTGGACGATGGTTGACGAACTGAACCCACGTTCATCGCGCATCCAGGCCACATAGCGGTCGAGGTGACCTTGGTTTTGCAGTTCAACCGTCGGCACTCGCCACCAGCCCAGATAGCGAAGCCACGGTCGAGCGACATCAATCAACCGTTGCTCAGTCGTGGCTCCTTTACAGACGGAACGCCGTTCCCGAGCCACCTCCCGAAGAGCCGAAATATCGATACCCCGAGATGGATCACCCCGCAGATGGCTGGCGATCCAGAGCAATTCGTTGGCCTTCAGGCGCAACGCCGTACGCGTCGCGCCGTGTTCGGCGCAGTGCTGTAGGTAGCGCTCTCGTTCCAAGGCAAACGGGCCGGCCCGATGTCGGGCAAGGGCCGACTCATCGCGAAAGAGTTGTTCAAGCATAGCGGCTCCCCAATTGAGGCATGCCGCCCGTGAAATCCGAATGAATATTATGTTGCGTCGACGTCACCGCCGCGGGCGTCAGTCACGGGATTCACATGATTGCGCAACATGAATACGGACGCCACATAACGGCTGTAGCTGTAGCCGTCGGGATGGTGTTCGCGGTACTCCTCCCAGAGCAGTTCCAGGGTCAGCTCGCGGTGTTTCTCGCGTTCCTGGCGAAGGGCGCTGAAATCCGGCGCCGGACGTTGGGGTGGCCTGCCGGACGGCGCACTGGGAGGAAACAGCGCGGCGGTGAGCCGGGCCTCATCCCATTGCTCGTCCAGAGGCCAGCCGAGGCCGGCGGCGTGGGCCTTGGCTAGAGCTAGGTACTCATGGACGGTGCTTTGACTGACGTTGGCGCTGCGGGCGATCTGCCGCTGGCCGAGTTTCTGTTCGTAGTGGAGGCGGAGAACTTCTCTGATTTTACGCATGGACTTCCTCTTTCTGGGCAACTTGGAGTGGCCCTCCTGGGCGCCCCATCGTAGCCCCGGTTCTGTCCAGCGCCGGCGCGCCGTTCTCCCATTTCGATCGGCGTTCTCCCGGTTATCCGATCACCATTCTCCCGTTTTCGATCACCGTTCTCCCCGATGGGGAAAAGTGATCGCTTTGCCAGGAAAATGGCGATTGCTTTCGCGGGAGAACGCTGATCGATTTCAGAGGAGAACAGTGATCGGTTTCAGAGGAGAATCAGTGATCGGTTTGGAGGAGAATCCGCAACGGTTCGGCCCTTCGAATGGAAGTTCACCCGCCAGAACCTCGACGAACTCCTTGTCAAGCTCAGCACCCCACGCCGATCCCTCCAAGAATACGTTAGTGAACTTCTGAAGCGGCCGACTTAACATGAGGCTTCGTAGGGCTGTAGCTGAGAGCGTCAACCTACTAATGTTCTTCAGCCGTTTGATCCTGCACCGTGACCTTGCCAAGCACTGAGCCGATGAATTTGAACAGGACGATCAGGCTGTTGCCCCAGTCGGTCGCGGGCACTTGGATTCTGGATAGCAATCCCGGGGACTGAGGCTGGCCGCTGACCGCGCCACAGAGTGCGTAAGTCGAGTCTGCGACACTGCCCAACTTTTGGTTCAGGGACAATATATCGGCCGCCGTGGCGATGCTGGAGCCGGCGGTCGCGATGGCGTTACTGGCGGTGAGCGCGTTGCTCAGAGATCTCGCAAGGCTCACCGCGGCAAACCCGAGTTGGTTGATCTTCACCGCAAGGTCAATCGACAACGCCCCAATCGCAATCATCCGATTTGCCGCCTGGTATTGATTGAAGGCCCTCTGCATGAGCTCGTCGCTGCTAGTGCTCGCAATCACATCGAGAGCGCTATAGCGGGCCTCGAACGCCGGCTTCCAGAAGAGCTCGATTCCCGCGATGATAATAATTCCGGTGGTGATGGTCGGCGCCATGAACATCAGAATCTGGCTGATGCTCACTGCCGCCATCAGCCCGCACAGAGAGAAATCCTGGAGACCAGTCGGATCGAGCCGGTTCACGGGGTCGTTGGATCCATAGGTGTATCGGTGAAGCGTGGGCGGATCCATCGCGATACCCGGCATCGGGTCCATCGTCAGGAACCGGCCGCTCGCCTGGCTAAAGTACCGGGCACGCATGTAGTAGAACTGGAGATTCGGATCGAGTTGCTCGCCGCTAAACAGGAAATCGTTCGGCGTGGCGCCCGCGGAGTCCAGTTTGATGCCGAACGCATCGAAATTGTAGGTATCGGTGACGGTGCCCGCGGCATTGGCCAGCAGCCGCACAGTACCGCGCCCGTCATAGACATAGAATGACGTCGCGCCGCCCTGGCGCTGGCTGATCCGGTTCAAGCCGTAGACGTACACACGCTGCACCACGCCGCTCGAGATTTCCTCAATCACTTGCGGCAGCCCGCTGGGGTTGCGGTCGTCGACCAGATAGTTCGTGGTGACTCCGCCGGCAGTCTTCCGCACGCGCCTGCCATCCCCGTCATAGCTGTACGATATGCCGCCCGTTGCGGTCTTCAGGTGGTCCTCGAAATCGTAAGTGAAGCTGTTGCCCCCGGACGCCGTCGTATTGCCGTTGGCGTCGTAGCTGTCGGACGTCAGCCGGTCGTTCACGTCGTATGTCGAGGCGGATGCCGGGACCCCCGCCGAGGTCGAGGTCCGTGTCAACCGGTTGCCGACCGCATCGTATGTATAACCGATGGCTCCGTTGTTGGCTGCCGCGCCGGCGATGGTTTCATTGGTGAGCCGGTACACGCCGTCATAGGTGTAGTTCACCGATCGCCCGCCGAGTTCGCTCACCCTGGCACGGTTGCCAGCGGGCCCGAGAGTGTAAGCGTAGCTGGCTAGAGTCGCGCCTTTCGCGACGGTTTCATTCGTCAGGCGATTGAGGTTGTCATAGGTATAGCTCGTGGCGACGCCATTCGGATTCGTCACTGTCGCCAGATTCCCTACCGCGTCGTAGGTATAGGTGGATGCGCCGGGCAGGTTATTATCCGTAACCGTGGCCACACGGTTCAAAGTGTCATAAGTGTAATCGGCCGTCGCTCCACCTGAGTTAGAGGACCGGATCGAAGCCAGATTTCCAGCTAAGGTATAGGTATACGTCAGAGCGCCGAACGGTGTCGCCTTGGTCAGCATTCGGCCGCGTGGGTCGTACGCGTACGTCGTCATGCCCAGCGCGTCGTTCATGCTTACGCGCTGTCCGGTTTGGCTGTAAGCAAAGGAAACCGGCACCGCGCCAAAGCTGGCATCCGGCGATTTGCTCACCAGCCGGTTCATGGAATCGTAGCTGAAAGCCGTGGTCTTCCCGTTGGAGTCGGTCCTGCTCACCTGGTTCCCCGCCAGGTCGTAGGCGAGGACCTCCTGCTGTCCACCCGGCAAGACCCGCTTTGTCAGCCGGCCCATCTGATCGTATTCGAACCTGGTTGTGTGACCGTTGGCGTCGGTTTGAGCGATACGATTGGCGACCTCGTCGTAAGCGAATTGCGTGACTTGCCCCAGCGCATCGGTGACCCGCGTCAGACGGCCAGTGAGGTCATTTTGAAAAGTCGTGATCCTGCCGGCCTGGTCGGTTTTCCCAGTCACCCTGCCGAGGGCGTCATAGCTGGTGCTGGCGAAGGTTCCATCCGGGTACGTGGTGCGCGTCTTGCGGTTCAGCGCGTCGTATGTGTATTGCGTGATGCGTCCATTCGCATCGGTCATCTGGATTTGGTTGCCCGCCGCGTCGTACGCGAAGATAGTAATGTGGCCCAGCGCGTCCGTAGTGGCCGTGACCTGTCCCGCGGCGTCATACGTCGTGGCTGTGGTGTGGCCCAGCGCGTCGGTCTTGGTGGCAACGCGTCCGGCGGCGTCATAACCGATTGACGTATGCGCGCCGTCCGGAAAGGTGGTTTGAACCAGGCGCTTCAGGGCGTCGTACTGGAACGTCGTCACGCGGCCGGCCCGGTCCGTGGTAACAGCGAGGTTTCCTTCCGCGTCAAAAGCGCGGGCTTCGCTCGTCCCGTCGGGATATGTAGTCCGGATCACTTGGCCCTGGCTGTCGTACTGGTAAGTGGTCTGGCCGCCACGCGGATCGGTAGTGCTCGCGGGCTTGTTGATGCTGTTATAGACCGTCTGGACGGTGGAGCCGTCCGGGTTGATGGTCTTGGTCAGGCTCCCGTTCTTATCGTACTGGTATTGAGTCAACAACACCTGCGGCCCGGAGGCCGTGGTCCGTGTGACCGATTTGCTCAGGCGGTTTCCATTGGTGTCGTATGAATAAGTGGTCGCGACGCCAAGCGGATCGGTTTCCCTAAGCAGGTTCCCGGAGGCATCGTAGGTGTAGGTTGTCAACCCGCCATCGGCAGCGCGCACTGAAGTACGAAGACCTTGCGCGTTGACCGTGAAGGTCGTCACGTTTCCGCCTGCGTCGGTCTGGGAAACCATATTGCCATTCCCGTCGTACACATTAGTGAGCAGGCGGCCGAGCGGGTCGGTTCGAGTCAACAGTTGATTGAGCGCGTTATATGTGTTGGTCGTTACCCTGCCCAGTGGATCCGACTGGGTAAGGCGGTTGCCGTTGGCGTCGTAAGTATTGGTGAAGGTGTGGCCCAACGGGTCGATTTCCGTCAGGATGAGGCCAAGGGAGTTAAAGGTTCTTTGGGTAATGCCGCCTGACGGGTCGGTTTGCCGGATGACGTTTCCGTCCGTATCGTATTCGTACACCGTGGCGCGGCCCAGACGGTCCGTGATGACCTCCTGTCTCGCGCTCACGTTGTACGAAAAATTGGTCACGTGGCCAAAGCTATCGATCTGCTGGATGAGGCGGCCGCTGTCGTCGTAGATGTTCCTCAACGGCGTGATACCGCGCGGATCGTTGATCTGCAGCAGGCCATGAGTCGTGTTGTAGACGTATGTGGTCTGATTGCCGGCGCGATCCGTCGACGATGCGAGGTTACCGTTCAAGTCATAACTGTACTTCAGGAGATCGCCGGCCGGGTCGGTAATCTGTGTGATGCGGCTGCTGAGGTCCCGCTGGAACACCACGCTCTTGCCTGCCGAGTGCGTAATGCCGGTGGGGCCGATGGTGATGGTATTTCCGTTGGCATCCCGCGCGCTTTGCAGCCCGGCATGGATGTCGATGTTATAGGTACTGCCGTCCGGAAGCCGCAGCGCGAGCATGGTGACGTCTATCGGGTCGAAGTTGAAATCCAGAAGGTCGAGCGGCCCAAGGGTCTGCGAGAAGATGTCGTAGCCAATGACCGTTGTGATGCTGGCGTTCGTGCCGGGAAGCGCCGCAAACGAAACCGTGCCGCCGGCGAATTGATCGATGGGCTCCAACTGCTGACAGTTACCTGGAGCGCCGGTATTCAGGACGGGCCGGAACTTGTAAATCGTGTTATCCGGAAGTGTGATCGAGATGATGTGCGAGTTCAACTCGCCGACGCAGTACGTCGGGAAGTAGCCGCCGGATTGAGTTTGTTGCCAACCGGAACCGAGTACCCGGTTTTCACTGATCCGGACGGACTCCAGGCCGATGCTCCAGCCGACGCCGAAATCGGTGGCCGTCTGGTTCCTGGTGTCGTAGGTCCGCACTAGATCGATGTTAAACCCGGGCAGCGGCACCGTCACATCGTGGAAGGATATGCTGAAGTTCCCCACCTTCTGGTTCGACCCGATAAATAGCGACGCCGACGTGAATGAGGTTTGTCCGTTCAGATCGGTGGCGCGCAGTTGGAGAATCAGCGTCCCGTTCAGCAGTTGGGTCGGGTCAAGCGCCCCGAGAGCCGCATTGCTGACCGCTGTGCTGCCGGTATTGATCGGCAGGAATGTGCCGCTTCCGGTCGGCTTGTACTCGAGCGTCCACGTCTTGAGGATCGGACTCGAGACGGTCCCGATCACGTTCGTCAGCGTGGTGACAGTGGAAGTGTCCGCTGGAGTCGAGATGGTTACCGTCGGCGCTGCCGCCGCTTGCGTGACACCGAAGCCGTTCGCCAGCAAGGCCAGCTCCGCCCCGGTCTGCATCGTGACTGTGTGTAGGCCGATGGCAGCCGTTCCGCTGACGTTGATCACCGCGGTCGCCGTGGTGGGGGAGTTTACGGTCAGAGATGCCGTCGTGACGCCGTTCCCGAAGTTCGCGGTCGTAATGCCCTGCACCCAGTTCGTGAATTGGCCGGTGATATTCACCGATACGTTCGTCTGGCTCCTCTGCACGCTGGCCGGGCTGACCAGCGTCACGACGGGCAGGCCGGTGACGGTGAACCCATTCGTCAGAGCAGCCGCCTCCAGGCCGGTGCTCATCGTCGGCGTGTAGCTTCCGGCTGTGGCGTTCGCGCTGATGTTGAGCACTGCCGTTGCCGTTGTTTGGCTGTTCACGGTGAGCGAAGCCACCGAGATACCCGTGCCAAAACTGGCGATGGTTGTGCCTTGGACGAAATGAGTCTGCTGGCCGGTAATCAGCACGGATACGTTCTGAGCGCTCTGCTGAGCCGTGTTGGGGCTCACGCTCACTAGCGACGGACTAACCGGCGTGACGGTAAAGCCATTGCTCAACGCCGCGACCTCCGAACCAGTAGTCAGAGACACATTGCGCGCCCCCGTGGCCGCCGCGAAGTCGATGTTGAGTACCGCGGAGGCGCTGGTTGCGGAGTTGACCGTGAGGCTCGCGACGGCGATTCCAACGCCGAAACTGGCAAACGTCACCCCTGACACGAAGTGGGTCGACTGTCCGGTAATGTTCACGCTGAGACTCACCTGGCCCTGCTGCCCGGTATTGGGGTTGACCGTGGTCAGCACAGGAGCTAGCGCCGTCACCGTGAAGGCGCCGGCCAGCGACACCGTCTCCGTCCCGCTCACCACCTGGATGCCCTGCGCGCCCAGCGCCGCTCCCGCCGCCACGGCCACCGGCACCGTCAGGCTGGTCGCAGTCGCCGCCGTCGGGACTCCGGCCGTCAGCCCGGCGCCGCTAAACGTCACCACCGACGCGGC
>JAPKZC010000455.1:0-420 GCA_026394025.1 Candidatus Solibacter sp. | reverse complement strand
TGAAGTGGGTGAAGTTGCCGCTGATCGTCACCGCCAGGCCGCTCTGCCCCTGCTGTCCGCTATTGGGGCTGACCAGCGTGATCGCCGGCGTGCCCGCCGTCACCGTGAAGGCGCCGGCCAGCGACACCGTCTCGCCGGCCGTCGCCACCTGCAGGTCGCGCGCGCCCAGCGCCGCTCCCGCCGCCACGGCCACCGGCACCGTCAGGCTGGTCGCAGTCGCCGCCGTCGGGACTCCGGCCGTCAGCCCGGCGCCGCTAAACGTCACCACCGACGCGGCCGTGAAGTGGGTGAAGTTGCCGCTGATCGTCACCGCCAGGCCGCTCTGCCCCTGCTGTCCGCTATTGGGGCTGACCAGCGTGATCGCCGGCGTGCCCGCCGTCACCGTGAAGGCGCCGGCCAGCGACACCGTCTCGCCGGCCG
>JAPKZC010000141.1 GCA_026394025.1 Candidatus Solibacter sp. | reverse complement strand
AAAAGCGCGCCTCGCGCCCGGCCAGCACCCACAGAATCCCGTTGGGCTTGGCCTGGTCCGAGGCGATCTTGGCCACCAGCCGCGAAGCGGCGATCCCGATGGAGCAGTTCAGGTGGGTCGCCGCCTTCATGCGTTCGTGCAGCAGATGCGCGGCCTTCAGCGGCGGCCCGTAGAGCCGTTCCGTGCCCGTGATGTCGAGGTAGGCCTCATCGATCGAAGCCATTTCCACCAGCGGCGAGAACCCTTGCAGCACCTCGTGCACTTTGTGCGAATACTCGCGATACCGCTCGGGGTGCCCGTCCACGAAGATCGCCTGCGGGCAGCGCTGGTACGCCGTACGCAGCGGCATCGCCGAATGCACGCCGAACTTGCGCGCCGCATAAGAGGCGGCCGACACCACGCCACGCTCATCGGGCCGTCCGCCCACTACTACCGGCTTGCCCTTAAGCGAAGGGTCGTACAACTCTTCCACCGAGACGAAGAACGCGTCCATATCGACGTGGAAATACGTGCGCACCATCTCACACCACCAGTAGCGCCCACTTCCCCTTGTGCCGCACCTCGCGCGCCTCCGGCAGCGCGGCGCGCACCTGTTCCACTTCATGCGCTTCGAAGCCGCTGGCCAGCAGCACCCCGCCCGGCTTGCGCACGCGCAGCAGATCCCCGGCCAGCGCCGCAATCGCCTCGGGACTGATGTTCGCCAACACCACGTCCACGGCTCCCGACGCCACCGCATCCACCGAGCCCACGAACCCCTCGCCCGCGATTTCCACCGCCACCGCATCCGTGTCGCAGGCCGTCACCTTCCCTGCCCCCAGCAACTTCGCCGCCTTTGAAAGAATGCCGGACCCCGTACCCACGTCCAGCACGCTCATCCCCGGCCGCAGGTAGTCTTCCAGCGCCTCCATGCACAGCCGCGTGGTCTCATGGACCCCAGTGCCGAACGCCATCCCCGGATTCACCGTAATGCGGAAGCGGCCTTCCGGCGCCGCGTCGTCGCGCCACTCCGGCACCAGGAAGAAGAGCCGCCCCACTTCCATGGGCTGCAACAAATCGCGCGAGGATTGCACCCAGTCGCAGGTCTCTTCTTCGCGCTGCCGCGCACCGGGATAGAGTTTCAGCAATCCGGCCCGGTTCACGTCATCCTCGAAAAAAGAGCGGACCGTTTGTGCGTTGAGTTCCACCATGCCGGCTGAGCCCTGCTCCCATAGTTCGGCAATCAGCAGGTCGCGGTCTTCCGGATCGCAATCGATTTCGAGAGAGAACATGTCTCAACCATCCCCGTTTCGCCAGGTGCTATTTTGGAATTACACCCGACATGAAGCTACAAGGTATTTTCCCACCAATCACCACCCCATTCGACTACCACGGCGACATTTACGTATCCAAGATCCAGCACAACGTCGAAAAGTGGAACCTCACCACGCTCTCCGGCTACGTCGTCATGGGCTCCACCGGTGAGAGCGTGATGGTCATGCCGGACGAGAAGTTCACCGTCTGGGAACAGGTGGCCAAATACGCCGCGCCGGAGAAGTTACTGATCGCCGGCACCGGCGTGGAGAGCGTGCGCGAAACCGTGCTCCTCACCAATCGCGCCGCCGCGATGGGCTACAAGGCGGCGATGGTTCGCACCCCCCATTACTACAAAAACCTGATCGCCCGCCCCGACGCGCAGATGCTCTACTTCCGCGCCGTGGCCGACCAATCCAGAATCCCGCTCATCATCTACAACTGGCCGCAGACCACCGGCGTCGATATTTCGGTGGAGGCCGTTGCCGGCTTGAGCGAGCATCCCAACATCATCGCCATTAAGGAAAGCTCGGGCAATCTGGAGAAAGTCATGCAGTTAATCCGTGAGGTGAAGCACGGCTTCCAGGTGCTGGTAGGCTCCGCTCCCACGCTGTGGCCGTCGTTGCTGATGGGCGCCTGCGGAGCCATCCTCGCCTATGCCAACGCCGCGCCGTATTCGGTGATCGCTCGGCCGGGCCTCGGCGCTTGTGACCTCTAAGTACGGCGTCCCCGGCCTCAAATATGCCATGGACCTCAACGGCTACTACGGCGGCCCGCCGCGCCTCCCGTTGATTCCGCCCACGCCCGAAGCCAAACGCGAAATCGAAGAGGCCTTCCGCGATCTGAAAGGGTAGACGTTTCTCCGCTGCCTTCTCTGCGTTTCCTCTGCGTTCTCTATGCCTCTGCGTTGAACCGCATCCCTCAAACTCCAAGCGCGCCCGGAACAACGCGATCTAGCTTCCGCCCAGCAGATTCTCGATGAGCGCGCGCGTGATGCCCCAGTGGCCCGACACCCGCGCCCCTTCGCTGCGAAAAGCGCCGGAAGTCAGAAACCCGCTCAGGTCGGCCGGGTTCGCCTTCTGGTGTTCCCGCTCGATCATCTCGCGGAGCAGTCCCGTGGTCTTGTTCAACTCCGCCGCCAGCGCGCTTGCGTCGGGCACGCTGGCACAACGCACATTCAGTTTGGCGGCGAATTGGTCGCCCTCCTGGACGATAGCCAAGGTGACCGCCTGGGCGCGCTCCAGGCTGCGCGCGAACATCTGCGTGCCGGGCGGCAGACTCTGTCCGGATTTCACCAGCGAGGGCGGAATCGAAAGCCAGAGGGGTGCGTCCGGAATCTCCGCGTCCCCTCGCGCGTCCACGGCGTTCATGCGCAGTGCCGCCACATCGTCATCGCTCACCGCCATCGCCATCAGGTTGGGTTGCATGGGGAAGAATGAAATCCGCCTCTCGGGCACACTGCCCGGCATTTTGCAGAAGGAATTGTTGCACCTGCCGTCGTTGGCCAGGGCGTAGCTCCTGAGGCTCTTCCAATCAAACCGGCCTCTGAGCAACATGTACTTGCCCTTGGCCGCGAAGGCCACCATGGCGGCGTCCAGATCCTGTTTGTAATCGAAATCGGTCTTGCGCACGAAGCTCTGGTACTCAGGGTCCTCGCCCACCTTGGAGCCGTCCAGCAATGCCAGAATGCCGCCGGCCCGCAAGCGGCTGAAATCGATGTACAGCACCACCGCGTCTTCGGTGGGCAGGCGTTTGAACATGGCGGCGAAAGAGAGTGCCCGCGAGCGATACCAGATCACGCCCCCAAGTGCCAGACCGCAAAGTGCCGAAATTAGCAGGATCAGCAGCCACGCGCGGGTTCTAGGGGTCACGAATCGAGTATCACACAGCCGCGAGTTCTCTGGCGCGCGCTTCGTTCCAAAGCTGGATGTACGGCTTCAGTTCGCTCATCATCCGTGCAAAATCGGCCAGCGTGAGCGACTGCGCTCCGTCGCTGATCGCCTTCTCGGGACACGGATGCACTTCCACGATCAAGCCATCGGCGCCAATCGCCACGCCGGCCCGGCAGAGCGCGGGAATCAGGCTGCGCCTGCCGGCGGCGTGGCTCGGATCCAAAATCACCGGCAGGTGCGTCAGCTCATTCAACACCGGTACGGCCGAGATATCGCAGGTATTGCGGGTAGCGGTCTCGAACGTCCGTATGCCGCGCTCGCACAGAATCACATTGGGGTTGCCGTGGGCCACAATGTACTCGGCCGACATCAGCAGTTCCTTGATGGTGGAGCTCATGCCGCGCTTCAACAGCACCGGACGGCCGCAGCCGCCCAGCGATTTCAGGAGCGCGAAATTCTGCATATTGCGCGCTCCTACCTGCATGCAGTCGGCGTACTCCGCCACCATTTCCACGTCCCGATCGCTCATGATCTCCGTGATGATGCCGAGCCCGGTGCGCTCCTTGGCTTTGCGCAGGAGTTTCAGCCCTGCCAGTTCCATGCCTTGAAAGTCGTAGGGCGACGTCCGCGGCTTGAAGGCGCCGCCACGCAGAATCCGCGCGCCCGCCGCCGCCACACCCTCGGCCGTGTCCATAATCTGCTTTTCGCTCTCCACCGAGCACGGGCCGGCCATCATTTCACACCCGTTGATCTTGATCGCCGAGCGGCCCTTGCGGAACTCCATGCTCACGAACTTGTACGGGGCGGAGATGCGCATGGCCTTCTCCACGCCGGGCGTGGCTTCGAGCGATTCCAGGCAGGCGGTCACATCGCCAGTCCCCACCACGCCAATCACCACCCGCTCTTCGCCTTCGATGGAATGCACCTTGTAGCCAAACTCCGCGATGCGCTCGCAAACGTGGTCGATCTCTTCTCGGGTGGCATGGGGCCGCATGGAAATAATCATAGGAGATAGTATACACTAGCAGCTATCATAAAAACAAATTAAGTTCAATTAATAGTATGACTTGAGAACACCACCTAGCGGCGGTGTATTTGGATCTCTAGTGAGAGCCGCGACCGTAGCGTAGCGCAACCCTATGGCAGTGTTACTTCTACCGGTGCTGAGCGCGGGCCCTCGTTCCCGGTCTGGTCCACGGCGGCAATCGCATAGCGGTAGGTCTTGCCGTGTTCCACCCGGCGATCTGAATAGCTGGGCACCGCCGAGACGTCGGCGATTTTCTCCAGCGCCCCGTTGCCCTCGCCGCGATATACCCGGTAGCCGCTCAAGTCGCCTTCGCTGTTACCTTCCCAGTTGAGTTCAATCGAATTGGGAGCACTCGCGGCCTGTACTCCCTTAGGAGCGGCGGGCGGGAAAATGTCGCGCGGAATGACAGAGGCCTCGTCGGACAATTCGCTTTCGGCCTCCTTGCGGTTGTCCAGCTTGACGATGGTCTGCACCACGTAGGTGTAGACCTTGCCGAACTCCGTAGCCGTGTCGGTCCACTCCGGCTTCTGCACGTTGCCTGCCGGCGCGTAGCCGCCCTCGCCAGTCTTGCGGAAAACGCGGAAGTCCGTGCCGCGGGCCTGCCACGTGAGGCGTACACCCTCCAGCGCAGTGGCCGTCGCCAGGCCGCCCGGCTTCTCCGGCGGCGTCACTACCGGCACCACCACGAAATCCGACCAGCCCGAGTGCTTCCCGTTGCCGCCCACCGCCCGCACTCCGAAGATCACTTCCTTGCCGGTCCAATCTGCCGCGGGGATTTCGTACCGGGCCGTGGGACAGGCCTCCTGACCTGTTTTTGCGTCACAACCGCTGACCCTGCCCGCGGCCCATTGATTCTCCTCGAAGTGGTCCGCCTTACCGGCGCGCAGATCCAGTTGCAGCGGCGGAGCAATGGGATGGCCCTCGGTGGTGCTGGCGGGAACGGTGAACCGGACGATAATACGGCTGCCGCGTTGCATCGCCGCCAGATCAATCACGCGCGAAGGAATATTGGCCAGCGGCGGCAGCGGATCGCCCACATAACCGCACCCCGCCAACCAAAACGCAGCGGCCGCCGGCAGAAGTCGATTCATGAAGAGACTAGGTTAGCAGGAAAGGGCACGTTCACCACTCGGAATACGCCGTTCCGTCTAAGCTCATCTTGTCGGATCCGCTATGCACGTCGAAGATGCCCGGCTCGGATTGGGAAATGCTCTGGCTGGCGTCTTCCATAACAGTTCTCCAGCCCTGATTGTTTCCCGTCATGGGGTCAACCGGTAACTTTTGGAGATAGCCCTCGGTAACCAGATCCTGCAAATTCTGCGGAGCTTTCCCCTTGTCGTAAGAGTAGTTATCAATCACCGTACGCAGCGTGAACAAGTTATTCTTCAGCACGCTTTCCTTGGCGCGGATGATGGACCGGTTGTAAATCGGGATCGCCATCGTGATCAGGATCACCATGATCGTGATCACCACCATTAATTCGACGAAAGTGAAACCGCGCAGCCGCCTCAAGGCACGCCGCGCGCGTCCACTCACCGGTCTACCATTCTGAGTAAGACTTTCCATCGGCTGCCTTTTCCATGGTCTTGCTGTATACGTCGAATACGCACTGGCCGCCCCAGCTAAGCGACTTAGGGTCGTCCTGATCGCTGCGCATGCCCCATTCGGCCTTTCCGGTGAACGGATCCGGCGGGATGCGCCTCAGGAAGCGCATCTTCTTGCCATCCGGGCCCGGCAGTTTGACACCCTCCACCAGAATGTCCAGCGTCTCCGGCCAGTTATTCGTGCCGAGCTTCTGCGGACCGAGATACCCCAGGTCGGCATAGTCCTTGTACTTATCGATGGCCGAACGCATCTCGCGCAGATCGTTGCGCAGTTCCCGTTCGCGCATGACGCGCACCCGGGAGCGGGCCAACGGCACCGCCATGGTGGTGAGGACCATCATGATCTCGACCAGGGTAAGTCCGCTTTGGTTCTTGCGCCGCATCCTACTTCACAGTAATAGTCATCTGCGGGCTGCCCGAGAACACCACCTGTCCCTGCGCGTTGCGCACCGTCAGGTTCGGAATCGTCACCGTGGTGGTGCCCTTGGCGACGGCCTGAAAAATCAGGCTGGTGAGGACGCCGGAACCGCTGACGCCCGGGGTGCCAGGCAGGCGGTTCAGGTTCATGGCCGCCGCGCCCGCATCGTTCTGGATATTCTTGGTGAACAGCGGAATCTGCCCGTCGCTGGAGAAGAAATCGCCACGGCCGGCGTCGTTCAGCTTGACCACCTTGGCGTCGAAGCTGACTTGCAGGGGAGCCGAAGAAACCTCGGTCGCGTTCTCAATGATGAGGGCTACGGTCACCACGCCCTGTGCGCTGGTTTCCACCTGCGGGGGCAGGAAACGGACCACCGCGCTGCCCGCGGGTCTAGGCGCGGCAGGCTTGGCTGGTTCGCCAGAGGCCGGGGTGGGTGCCGGCGGCGGCATCGGCGGAGCGGTGGCCGGCGGGGCCAGCCCCGGTGCGCCCATCGGCGGCGCGACAGCCGGTGGAACCATCAACGGTGCGCCCATCGGCGGCACGGTCGCCGGCGCTGCGCTGGCCGGCGGCATGGCCGGATTCGCCGCCGCCACCGGAGGATTCACAGGCGCGGAGTCCGCCTGCTTGGGAGCAACCGGCGGCGGCGCACCGGCTCGGCGGCCATAGCTCAAATGCACCGACTGCTGGTTGCCCACCGCGATACCGCGCAGGTTCTCCGCCGTATATTCCGGCCGGCGCACAATGTGCGGGATCAGCGCGATCATCAGTTCCTGGCGCTGCCGGTCGATGTTCTCGCTGGTGAACAGGCGGTTGAGAATCGGAATGTTGGCCAGCCCCGGGATGCCGGACCGGGCCTTGGATTCCTGGTACTTGGTCAGGCCGCCCAGCAGTTGCACCCCGCCCTCGGGCATGCGGA
Source organism: Candidatus Solibacter sp. (assembly GCA_026394025.1). GTDB lineage: Bacteria > Acidobacteriota > Terriglobia > Bryobacterales > Bryobacteraceae > Solibacter. The sequence continues at coordinate 3,355 of JAPKZC010000141.1, read as the reverse complement.
TATCGTGCGAGATCTTGCGCTGCCCGATGATGGGCTGGTCGATGCCGCCCAGGTTGACGTGGCCGGTCACGCTCGAAATGTCGAGGTCGATGTGCAGCGAGACATCGCCGTTGTCATGCACGCGGGGGGTGATTTCCACGTTGACGCCCACATCGATGAAGTTGAACTGCGTCTGCATGAGGGGGCTTATGCCCACGCCCACGCTGCCGAGGCCAGACCCGAAACTGCCGGTGGCGGTGGGCTGGCGGTCACCGATCTTCATGGTCGCCTTCACGTTGTCCACGGCGCGCAGTTGCGGCGATTGCAGCACCTTGGTATTGGCATCGGTCAAGACAGCTTGCAGCATGGCGCTCGGAATGGTGGTGGAAAAATCCGCCGAGGAGATCCGCCCCAGGTTGGAGAAGGGGATCGCGCTACCGCTGGAGGTGGTAGTGGTGGTGGAGGTCCCGGTGGTGGTGGTATCCGTGCTCGTCTTAGTGGCGGCATCGGTGACCGCCTTCAGCCCGCCGCGGGGTGTGAAATTCCCCGGGATGTTGAGACCGGCCGAAGCGATGGCCGCCGTGAGCTGCCGCGTATACACCGAACTGGCCTCCATCACGATGATGTCCACCACCACCTCGCTCTTCGGCTTATCCAGATCGTGCAGAATCTTTTCCGCCAGGGCCACCTGGTCCGCGCTGCCTTTGGCGATGATGGCGTTCTGCGCATTGTACGGGAAGAAGCGCTGGATATCGGCCACCGAGCGCACTGCGTTGACGATTTCCTGGAGTTCCTGCGGCGTGCTGACGTTGGAAAGGTAGAAAACCTTCGCCACCTGCTCCTCGTAGTCACGCCGCTTGTTGGGGTTGTCCATCGTAATGAAGATCGTGTTTGGGGAGAGCGGCTTCCAGTAGCTCTTGGTGATTACCGCCAGATAATCCAGCGCCTCTTCGAGCGTGGAGTTCTCGAATTCCACCGGGACGTTGGTCCGCACCTGCGGCTGGTACTCCGGATCCCAAAGCACATTGAGTCCGGCCACTTTGGCGACGGTTTCAAACAGCAGTTTCGAAGTACCGGTCATGCGCAGATTGATCGGGTTCTGATCGATAGGCCGCAACTCGGGAACCGGGAGAATGCTGGCGATGCGGTCTTCCGTCTCTTTCTTGGCCTTGTCGCCCGCCGTCAGCGCGCGCTCCCTGGGGTCGGCCTCTTTTCCCGTCTCCTGCACGCGCTTGCGCTCCCGTTCAATCATGTCCGTGGTGCGGCGGATTTCCTGGATTGCCGCCGCCGACCCCGGATTGATCGCGTAGGCCTTCTGGAATTCGAGCAGGGCTTCCCCGAGTTGTCCCTCGGTACGCAGTTTCATCGCCTGGTCGATGTGGGATTGCGCGGCCTGGAAATGGATCTTGGTGGCCACAATCTGGTACTGAATGTCGGCCGGGTCTTCAGAAAGCGCCTTTTCGTAAAACTCCAACGCGGCGTCCCACTCCTTCTTCTGTTCATGGAGCCGCCCCTGGGTCAGGAACTTGTCGCCCTTCTTGGTCCTGGCTTCCAGCGGAAGCATCCCGCCAAGCAGCACCGCGGTCAGCATGATCGCCGTTAAGCGATTGAAAAGATACATATTTCGGCGCATTCTCAGCCTTGGCAAACGGCCTCGTGATAAAATGAAGTTAGATTCCCTGTTCGGAACCATCTAAACTCATTGACGCAGTTGGGCTTCCGCGCGTTGAGGTCAATTTGGCTGACAAGAAAGACTCTACTCTCAAGATTCTCAGCGACAACCGGCAAGCCTTCCACAACTACTTCCTGCTGGAGCGCTTCGAGTGCGGCATGGTGCTCACCGGCACCGAGGTCAAGGCCGCCAAGGACGGCAAGGTCCAACTCAAGGAAGCCTACGCCAACGTGCTAAGCAACGAAGCCTGGCTGATCAACGCGCACATCAGCCAGTATTCCCACGGCAACCGCGAGAACCACCCTCCCATCCGCAATCGCAAGTTGTTGCTCCACCGGCGGGAAATCGACAAGCTGCTGGCCATCACGAGGGAAAAGGGCCTGGCCCTGATCCCCATCAAGGTTTACCTGAAGAACGGCCGCATCAAGTGCGAAATCGCGGTCGCCAAAGGTAAGAAACTCCACGACAAGCGCGAAACGGAGCGCGCCAAAACGGCCGAAGCCGAGGCCCGCGCGGAAATGCGCCGCCGCGCGTGAGGCGTAAGACGTAAGACAGTCAGCCGCCCATGAACGCCGATAAACGCGGATAAGCACAAGGAATCCTACACCGCGCTGGCCACCACCGCGGCAATCTCCCGCAGTAAGCCAGGCAGGTTGATCGGCTTGGTGATCACTACATCCATCCCCTGCGCCAGACACTGCTCGTGTTGCGCCTGGGATGCGTGGGCGGTCAGCGCGAGGATGGGGAGGCGCGCCGAGCCGCGGCGCGCCTCCTCGGCGCGGATCCGCCGGGTGGCTTCGAGACCATCCATTTCCGGCATCTGCACATCCATTAATACCAGGTCGAAGCCGTCCTCCAGAAAATGGCGGCACGCCTCCACGCCGTTGCCTGCCAGGGTGACGCTCCAACCCTGACGGCGGAGCATGGCGCAGATCACCTTTTGGTTAATCGGATTGTCCTCAGCCACCAGTACGCGGAGCCCACCGGCCGGCGCCAGGGCCGGCGGCGACGCTGCCTGGTCTATTGACACCGGCGGGACAGCGCGCGCCAGCGCCAGTTCGACAAAGAAACGGCTTCCCTGCCCGGGCTCGCTCTCGGCCCAGAGGCGGCCACCCATGAGGTGGGCCAGGCGGCGCGTAATCGTCAAGCCGAGTCCGGTGCCGCCATACTGCCGGGTGTGGGACCCATCGGCCTGGGTGAAGGCGTCGAAGATCGAGTGCAGCTTGCCCTCCGCAATGCCGATTCCGGTGTCGCGCACCTCGAAGCAGAGCAAGTCGCCGTCTCGCGGCGTCAGGAGCACCGTGACGGATCCGGCCGCGGTGAATTTGATCGCATTGCCCACCAGGTTGACCAGAATCTGGCGCAGCCGGACCGGATCGGCGCGCACCCAAACCGGGCAACCTGGGGCCAGTTCCAGGCGCAGTTCGAGTTCCTTTTCGCGCACCGCGAACTCGAACATGCGGAGGCAATCCCGCGCCAGGGCCGGCAGGTCGCAGACGATGGCTTCGATGGTCAACTTGCCGGCTTCCATCTTGGAAAGGTCCAGGATGTCGTTGAGCAGGGTGACCAGCGCTTGCGCGGCGTTTTGCGCCACCAGCAACTGCTCACGGTCTTCGGGAGCCTGCGTGCGGTCCAGCACCAGGCTGATCATGCCGATCACACCGTTCATCGGTGTGCGGATCTCATGGCTCATGTTAGCCAGGA
>JAPKZC010000903.1 GCA_026394025.1 Candidatus Solibacter sp. | reverse complement strand
GCGACGGCTACCTGGACCTGTACGTTGTGCGCTACCTGGATTACGACATCAAAATCGCGCCCCCTTGCGGCTACAAACAGGAAGGCTACCGCATGTACTGCGACCCGCAGCAGTTCGACGGTGTGCCGGACCAGTTGTTCCGCAACAACCATGACGGCACCTTTAGCGACGTGTCAGCCAAGGCGGGCATCGCCAACCGCGCGGGGAAGGGGCTCGGCGTGGTGGTGGGCGATATCGACCTGGACGGCTGGCCGGACATCTTTGTCACCAATGACGGCGTGCGCAATTTTCTGTACCGCAACAAGGGCGACGGAACGTTCCAGGACATCACCTACACAGCGGGCACCGGTTTCGATATGAACGGCAAGGCCATGGCCGGCATGGGTACCGAGATCGCCGATTTCGACGGCGACGGGCTGCCGGATATCTTCCTCACGGCCTTTTCGCGAGAGTACAACACGCTGTTCCGCAACCTGGGAAAGCTGCAATTCGAAGACGTCACGCTCAAAGCGGGACTGCAATCGGGCTTCCTGACGCTGGCGTTTGGTGCCAAGCTATTCGACTACGACAACGATGGCGACCTCGACATCTTCTGCACCAACGGCCACGTCACCGACAACGTGGAACTCTACGAACCGCAACTCAGCTACAAACAGAGCGACCTTCTCTACGAGAACATGGGCGGCGGCAAGTTCAAGGACGTTTCGGCCGAAAGCGGACCCGCGTTTCGCATCAAACACGTGGGCCGCGGCGCCGCCGTGGCCGATTTCGACAACGATGGCGACCTCGATATCGTCATCGCCGATTGCGGCGGTCCGGCGCTGCTCTATCGCAACGACGGCGGCAACCGCAACCACTGGCTGGCCATCAAAGCGCGCGGCAGGGACAGCAACCGTTTCGGCCTGGGATCGAAGGTGCGGATCACCGCCGGCGGAGTCACGCAATATCGCGAAATCAACCCGTCCGGCAGCTATCTGAGTACCAGTGACATGCGGCTCTATGTCGGGCTGGGCAAGCAGACCGTGGCCCAGCGCCTGGAGATTGAGTGGCCAAGGGGCAAGAAGCAGGTGCTCGAAAACGTCCCCGCCGGTCAGGTTCTGAACCTGGATGAAGCCAACGCCCGCTGAGACCGGGCCCACCACCGGACGCATTTCGAACGCTTTTCGCACCCGTTCGCCCCGCCGCTGCATCCATTAGATGAGTAATCTTGACTATAAAGTACAGATTAGCGAAGATGATCATAGGCCAACTGTTTAGGAGTACATCCAGGTGAGCGATTCCAGCAACACGATCGAAGCATTTGCGAATCAGGAATATAAGTGGGGGTTCGTCACGGACATTGAAGCCGATGCCATACCCCGCGGGCTAAGCGAAGATGTGGTCCGCCTGATTTCGGCCAAGAAGAACGAGCCGGAATGGCTCCTCGAATGGCGCCTCAAGGCTTACCGCCACTGGCTGACCCTCAAAGAGCCCGAGTGGGCCAATGTCCACTACCCCAAAATCGATTACCAGGACATCATCTATTACTCGTCCCCCAAGCCCAGGGGCGATGGGCCCAAGAGCCTGGACGATGTCGATCCGGAACTGCTCAAGACCTACGCCAAGCTCGGTATCCCCTTGCAGGAACAGGCGATCCTCGCCGGCGTCGCGGTGGATGCCGTGTTCGATAGCGTCTCCGTCGCCACCACTTTCAAGGCCAAACTGCACGAAGTCGGCATCATCTTCGGGTCCTTCTCCGAAGCCGTGAAGGAGCATCCGGAACTGGTCCGCCAGTATCTGGGCTCGGTGGTCCCCACCAGCGACAATTTCTTCGCGGCGCTGAACTCGGCGGTCTTCAGCGATGGCAGTTTCTGCTACATCCCCAAGGGCGTCAAGTGCCCCATGGAGCTCTCCACCTACTTCCGTATCAACGCCAAGGACACGGGGCAGTTTGAGCGCACCCTGATCGTCGCCGACGAGGGCGCCACCGTCAGCTACCTGGAAGGTTGCACCGCGCCGATGCGCGACACCAACCAGTTACACGCCGCCGTGGTGGAACTGGTGGCCCTCGACAACGCCCAGATCAAGTATTCCACGGTGCAGAACTGGTACCCCGGCGATAAGGACGGCAAGGGCGGCATCTACAATTTCGTCACCAAACGCGGCGCCTGCCGCGGCG
>JAPKZC010000214.1:1203-6177 GCA_026394025.1 Candidatus Solibacter sp. | reverse complement strand
GTTGCTGCTCGAGATGTCCACGCGGATGCGGTGGCCGCGCTGGAACACCAGCGATGTCGGGTACATTTCGATGGTGAACTCCTCGGGCTGCCCCGGCTTCAGAAACTCAGCCTTGCCCGGATTCTTCCCATAACGCGCGCGCACGATACTGTCGGCGATGTTGAGATCCACGCCGCCCGGGTAATCTTTACCAGGCGGGTACACGTCGATCAGCTTGGCGGTGAAATCGGTATCGGGCCCGTTGGAGGCCGCCCACAGCTTGACCATCAGCCTGCCGGTAACTTCGAGGTCGGCGGCCAGCGGCGGCGTCTGAAACACCAGTACATCGTTGCGCGCCGAGAGCGGTTTGGTATCGGCGCACAGCCAGAAGCCGGTACGGCAGCGCTGGTCCGCCGCGCCCTGGAACATCAGCGTCCCCTGCGAAGAGACATTTCCGCCGAGTGTGGGCACCGGGTTCCGCGGATCGAAGAGGTATGTCGTGGGCGGGCCGTCCGCCGGCTTGTCCGGCGACAGGACGCCACCGGAGTGGAGGTAGTAAGGCGTCGGCATAGCGCGTGCCAGTGGCCACTCCCGCTCGTCGCGCCAATGGCCGCCGACGAACAGACGGCCCTCCGGCGTCTTGTGCGCGTCACCGCCGCCCATCACATAGATACGCACCGGCGGTTCGCGGTCCACCCCATTGTCCACGCCCTTGAGCCAGTGATCGAACCAACGCAGATGAAACGCCTGCAGGTCCAGGGCCGCGTCCGCCGTGAACTGCGCCTCGCCCGCGTGGCTGAGGTTCTCGGAGCTGTGAATCCAGGGCCCGACGATGAGCCGCTGCAGGCTCTTCTTGGACTTGCGCAGTTCGACAAAGTTGAGGTTGGCAACCGACGTACCCCACGAATCGTACCAGCCCGTGGTGTGGTATTCGGGAACGTCCTTGTACTCGGCCAGGTGATCGATCACGCTGGAGCCACTTTCCTTCCAGAAGTTGTCGTAGTCGCCGTGGCTCATGGCCTCCGTCAGCCAGGCTTCATAGTCCGGCGCGAACTTCAGCGGAGTGGTCCCGGGGCGCAACGGCAGGCTCTGTGCGTAGTCGCGGACGTGGGCTCCCATATCGAGCAGCGCCGCTGCCGCCGCGGGATTCGGCGCCGCGCGCGCCGCGGCCGCGTCTCCGTTCGCGGTGCCGGCGGCGTTGCCAAGGGTCAGAACCCAGTTGAGCCAGCGCAGTTCGAACGCACCGTTGTGGCGCACACCGTACCTGCCGAAATCCGACATGGCGTTGCGCGGCACCATCGCCTTCACAAAGGGGGCATTGCCAATGGCGATCGCGTGCTGCGTCGCGCCCCCATAGGAAGACCCCATCGTGCCGATGCCGCCATCCGACCAGGATTGCGCCCCAATCCACGCCGCGGTGTCGCTCCCGTCCTTCGGATCGTCCACGATCGGACGCCAGCGCCCTTCCGACTGGTAGCGCCCGCGCACGTCCTGCACGATGACCACATATCCACGCGGCACGAAGTATGCCGCGGCGCTGGCCGCTCCGCGCTCCTTGCCGTACGGCGTGCGCTCCAGCAGAACCGGGAACTTGCCTGGAGCCACCACGCCGTTAGCGCCCGGACGGTAGATATCGGTGGACAGTTTGACGCCGTCCCGCATGGCGACCATGACGTTCTTCATGGCCACCACTTCGTAGTGCTGTTCGGCTTGCGCCCGCAGCACCGCAACGGCGGCGCCGGAGAAAAACAGCACCGCCCCGCTGAAGCACGCCGTCAACAGCATCGAAAGCCGCCATTGGCGCGAAGTCTGAATCATCAGGATATTCCTCCCCGGCGCTACGCTACCTGGCCGGCAACGGCGCCGCAAGACTCGACAACTGTATCACGATGCTGGCGCTTCCAACGATGCGGCATGGCGGGCCTTCCCCCCGGTGACGGCGAACCAAGATTATGGACAGAATCCCACTCTTGGGGTCGAATCCCAGCCTGCACCCTGCGCCCGGGTGGGCATCGTGTGTGCCAAACGAAAGATAACACTATCTTGGGGACGGACGCCAAACAGTTGGCAGTAAACATGCTAAGGCCTCAGCACGAAGATTGCGTGCTGACCGCACGATGGGAGCGATCCCACACTTCGCTCTAGGAGGGTATTAGATGCGTATTCTACAAGGTTTTCGCGTAGCCGCCTTCAGCGCCGTTGTTCTGGCGTTCACGGCTGTTAATGCTCACGCAGACGATTTCATTTTCGCCTATGGTTGGACGTCGACTGAGGCGATTGTGAATAGCGCCACTGGCGCGTCGGCCGCCAGTCTGGCTCTCGGTACTTGCCACAATGGCGCCGGGGCGTGTACCCACGCCAACGCCGATGTGACTTTTACTACGTCGGGTGTCAATTTCAGTGGCAGCGGATTGACGATTGCGGCATGGATCGGATCGAACACGTTTGCGATCCACAATCTGGTCGACAGCGCGCCAGGCTCGCTAATGGATCCCACGATCTGGGAGTTTACTGGCAACATTTCCGTCACGTCTCCAAACGCTTTCACTATTCAACACGATGACGGGGCAACATTTGTTGTCAACGGCCAAACCGTGATCAACGCTCCGGGACCCACTGCTCCGGTTGTCACCGGCGGTACTTACACCGGTGCAGCGAGCAGCAGTGTGGCATTCGATCTCATTTATGCCGAGTGTTGCGGTGGTCCAGCGGTTCTGAGTGTCAGCCTGCTTGGGCCCGCCAACGCTCCTGTCCCCGAACCGGGCAGCATTCTGTTGCTGTCGTCGGTACTTGCCGGTATCGCCTTCAAGGTTCGCCGGAAGCGATTGGGATAGTTTCGAGACTTCAATCCTTCATTCTTCGAAAAGGGATCCGCGGGCTTGTTGGAAGCCCGCGGATCCCTTTTTTCAATCCGCGCTGGCCACGGCTTCCCTGGCTTCCGGCGTGGCACGCAGCCACTCTTGCAGGCGTTCCAAATAAAGGTAGATCACCGGGGTAATGTAGAGCGTCAGAAACTGGCTGACCACCAGGCCGCCGACTACGGCGAGGCCGAGCGGTTGGCGAGCGTCAGCGCCTTCGCCGTAGCCCAGGGCGATGGGCAGGGTGCCGAACAGGGCGCACACGGTGGTCATCATGATGGGGCGGAAGCGCAGCAGACAGCCCTCCCAGATGGAATCGTAGGCGCTGCGGCCTCTCTTCTGCGAGTCGATCGCGAAATCGATCATCATGATGGCGTTCTTCTTGACCACGCCGAATAGCATGATGATGCCGACGAAGGCGTAGAGATCGAGTTGCTTGTGGAAGATGACCAGCGTCAACAGCGCGCCGAAAACGGCCGAGGGAAGCCCGGAGAGAATCGTGATCGGGTGGATAAAGCTTTCGTACAGCACACCGAGCACGATGTAGATCACCAGGATCGCCACTCCAAGTAGAATCGAGAGATTGGCGAAGGAACTCTGGAACTCTTTCACCGTGCCCTGGAAGCTGGCGCCGATGGTGGCCGGCATGCGCATCTCGCCGATGGTGGCGTCCACCTGCTGGGCCGCCTGTCCCAGGGAGAAGCCCGGGCGCAGGTTGAAGGAAACGGTCACCGCGGGCAATTGTCCGAAGTGGTTGATGGAGAGCGGGCCGGTCTGGCGGCGGGTGCGCACCACCGATTCCAGCGGCACCAGCACGTTGTTGGAGGAGCGCAGGTAGAGTTTGGAGAGCGCCTCGGGCGTCCGCTGGTATTGCGGCAGCACCTCGAGGATCACTACGTATTGGTTGGCGGGGGCGTAGATCACCGACACCTGGCGCGCGCTGTACGCGCTGAAGAGCGCTTCCTGCACCTGCTGCGGCGTGATACCGAGCGACACGGCGCGGTCGCGGTCGATATCCACCATCACCTGCGGACTCGCAATCTGCATGTCGCTGTTGACGTCCACGAAACCCGGCAGGGCGCGCATTTTATCGGTGAGCAGCGGCGCCCACTGATAGATCTCCTTAAGGTTCACGCTCTGTAGCGTGAGCTGGTAGGCGCTGGCCGAATTCCGGCCGCTGACCGTAATGGGTGGCGGATTCTGCATGAAGACCAGCAGACCCGGAATATCGGCCATCTTGGGCCGCAACTGCTCGATAATCTCGTCTACCGAGTGGAGACGGGCCTCGCGCGGCTTCATGTTGGCGAACATGAACGCGTTATTGCCGCCCACCACGAACACGCCGGCGTGCTGCACATCCGGGTGCGCGCGCATTACTTCGCCCGCCGCGCGGTTGTGCGCCGCCACCCAATCGAACGAGGCGTCCTGCGGGGCCAGGGTGCCGGCGAACATGAACCCGCTATCCTGGCTGGGGATGAAGCCGGTGGGCATGGTCACGAACAGGTACACGGTGCCCACCAACATGAGGACCGCGGTGCTCAAGGTGACCAGGCGAAAGCGCATGGCGATGCCGAGCGTGACCTCATACCAGCGCTGCAACAGATTGAAGCCGCCTTCCAGCGCTCGGTACGCCAGGCCATGCCCGCGGTGGTCGTCGTGTTTAAGGTAGCGGCTGCCCAGCATGGGCGTGAGGGTGAGCGAGACGAACCCGGAAATCAGGATGGCCACCACGATGGTGACCGAGAACTCGTGCAGCAGGCGCCCCACAATGCCGCTCATGAACAGCACCGGGATGAACACAGCCACCAGCGAGAACGTCATGGAGAGAATGGTGAAGCCGATCTCTCGCGCCGCGTTCACGGCTGCCTGAAGGCGCGATTCTCCCATCTCCATGTGGCGCACGATGTTCTCCAGCATGACGATGGCATCGTCCACCACGAAACCCACGGAGAGGGTCAGCGCCATGAGCGATAGGTTGTTCAGACTGTAACCTAGCAGGTACATGACGGCGAAGGTTCCGACGATGGAGAACGGCACGGCGCAGCCTGGAATCAGGGTGGCGGAGAGATTGCGCAGGAAGAGGAAGATCACCAGAATGACAACGGCGATGGTGAGAAGGAGGGTGAACTCCACGTCG
>JAPKZC010000214.1:0-1178 GCA_026394025.1 Candidatus Solibacter sp. | reverse complement strand
ATGGAGCCACGGATGGATTGCGACGCGTCGAAGGCGATGGAAAGATTGATGGTAGGGGGAATCTCCTTGCGGAACGCCGGCAGCAGGCGTTTGACGTTGTCCACCACCTCCACGGTATTGGTGCCGGGTTGGCGCTGTATAGCGAGGATGACGGCGCGTTTGTTGTCGTACCAGGCGACCACTTTGTCGTTATCGACGCTATCGATGACGTTGCCGAGTTCTTCGAGGCGGACCGCGGTCCCGTTGCGCCAGGCAACGACGATGGGCCGGTAGGCGGAGGCGTTGGCCAGCGAACCGCTGGATTCGATGGTGAACGCCTGCTTGTCGCCATCGAGGTGTCCGGTGGGCAGGTTGGTATTGCTGGAGGAAACGGCGCGCTGCACTTCGTCGATGCCGATGCCGCGGGAGGCGAGCTTATCGGGATCCACTTGCACGCGCACGGCGTACTTCTGCGCGCCGAACACCTGCACGCGCGAGACGCCGCTGACCATGGAGATGCGCTGCGCCAGCAGNGCCAGGTAGAAGACGGGCTGCTCGGCGGGGTTGACCTTGTTATAGGAAGGCGGGCGCGGCATGCTGGGCGGCAGGCGTCCACCGGCGCGGGAAATGGCGGCCTGTATGTCCTGCGCGGCGTCGTCGATCTTGCGGTCCAGGGTGAACTGCACGGTGATCGAAGTGCCGCCCAGCGAGTTGGTGGAGTTCATCGACTGTATGCCGGCGATGGTGGAGAACTCGCGTTCGAGCGGGGTGGCCACGGTGGATGCCATGGTTTCTGGACTGGCGCCGGGCAGGCCGGCTGCCACCTGGATGGTGGGGTAGTCCACACTGGGCAGCGCCGCCACCGGCAACTCGCGGAAGGCGATGGCGCCGAAGAGCAGAATGGCGAAGCAGATGAGCGCCGTCATTACCGGGCGCTCAATGAAGGGGCGCGAGAGGTTCATGGCTTCCCCGCGTCGAGCTTCGCCGGGTCGACGAGTTGCACCTGCGCGCCGGGGAAGAGGCGCAACTGGCCATCGACGACCACCATATCACCGGGCGCGATGCCTTTCTCGATCACCATCTTTTTGCCGAAGGCGCGGCCGGCGGCAATCACCCGGATGGCGACCTTGCTGTCCGGCCCGACGACGTAGATGAACTGGCCCTGCTGTCCGGCCTGCACGGCTTCCGCGGGCACGACG
>JAPKZC010000727.1 GCA_026394025.1 Candidatus Solibacter sp. | reverse complement strand
TGTTGTCTCTTGATGACCCGGACGCCAAGCACCCGGGGTATTGCGGCCACTGGTCTCCCGCGACGGCGATCCTGTATCTTTACCAGGCGCGAAAGCAGCCCGCCCATCTGCGCCTGGCCGAACAGGTGAATGACTTTATCCTTCACGGCGCCGAGCGCAGCCCCGATGGTGCGCTCAGCCATTGGATCGGGAACCACCAACTTTGGGTTGATACGCTGTACATGGCTTGTCCGCTGCTGGCCGGGCTCGGCAAGATGCGGAACCAGCCGGAATGGATCGACGACGCCGCGCAACAGATCATCCTGTACTCAAAAGCGCTGCAAGATCCCAAAACAGGCCTCTTCTATCACATGCGCGACTGGAAGACGCTCGCGCGTACCGATGACCTGTGGGCGCGCGGCAACGGGTGGGTGTTGATGTCGCTGGCGGATACCATCGAAGTGATGGACCGCCGCCACAAGCACTACGCCGCTCTCCAGAGCGTGGCTTCCCGGCTGGCGGAAGGGCTCGCGCGAACCCAGGACAAGGACGGCATGTGGCACACCATTCTGGACGAGCCGGGTAGTTATCCGGAGTCATCCGCCACGTCCATGTTCTGCTACGGGCTGCTGAAGTTGGCACGGCTGGGCGTACTTTCCGATTCCGTGCGCCCCATGGCGCAGCGCGCATGGACGGTCCTGAACGAAAAATATGTTCAAGACGGCATCGTCACGGGCGTCTCCGCCGGCACCATCCCCAAAGATCGCAAATTCTACGTGAATGTCCCGCGAGGTAGCCAGACCTGGGGCACCGGCGCATACCTCATGGCGGGCAGCGAAGTCTTCCGATAATTCACGCAGTGTTGCGCCGAACTTCACAACTTGACTGGATCCAAGCGCGGCGAACTGAGATGGATGATGCCCAGGGCCAGGAAGTACGAGGTTCCCGCGAGAATGAAAATGGGCAGGTAACTGCCGGTCTTCTCGAGAAGAAAACCCGTGGCGCTGGCGACCAGCATGCCGCCCACCGCGCCGCCGAAGCCGCAGATACCCACCATGGAACCCACGGCGCGCCGCGGGTACATGTCTGACACGATGGTGAAGATGTTGGCCGCCCAGCCTTGATGTCCCGCCGTCGCCAGGCTCAACAGCAGCACCGCCATCCACGAGCTGGATACGTATGAGGCGAAAATGATCGGCGTGATCATCGATATGCAGACCAGGATGGCCGTTTTTCGCGCCGCGTTCACCGACCAACCCCGGCGCAGCAGGTACCCTGAGAGCCACCCTCCGAATACGCTCCCCCCGTCCGCCGCGACGTAGATGATCACGAGCGGCAGTCCGATTTGCGCCAGGCCGATGCCATGCCGGGCGTCCAGGAACTTCGGCGCCCAGTAAAGATAGAACCACCAGACTGGATCGGTGATGAAGCGCGCCACCACCAGGCCGACGGTCTGCCGGTGCGCGAACAGCCGCATCCATGGAATCGGCGTGGTGGGTTCCGCGGGATCGCTGAAGATGTGGTCGAGTTCGTTTTGCGAAACCCGGGGATGATCTTGCGGAGCCCGGTAGCCGGCCCACCACCAGAACACCCAGAAAAAACCCACTGCCCCGGTGACCAGGAACGCCCAGCGCCAACCGTAATGCAATGTGAGCCACGGCACCAATAGCGGCGCGGCGACGGCCCCGACGTTCGAACCGGCGTTGAACAATCCCGTGGCCAGCGCGCGTTCTTTTTTCGGAAACCACTCCGCCACCACTTTCACGGCGGCCGGAAAGTTACCCGCTTCGCCGAGGCCCAGCGCGAATCGCGCCACGCCGAACCCAAACGCCGAACGCGCCGCGGCGTGGGCCATGGCCGCCAGGCTCCACCAGATCACTGAAATGATGTAGCCCACGCGCGTTCCGACCAAGTCGATCATCCGGCCGACCCCGAGCAGACCGATGGCGTAGGCGGCCTGGAACGCCGTCACAATGAGTCCGTATTGGGATTCAGACCATCCAATCTCTTTTTGCAGCGTGGGCGCCAGGATACCGAGCACCTGCCGGTCCATGTAGTTCACGGTGGTCGCGAAAAACAAGAGAGCGCAGATCACCCAGCGATAGCGGCTGCGGACGGGTTTGCCGATTGTTCGCATGGACAGTTTCCTGTTGTGGTCCCCACGTTGAGGGATCCGGCTACCAGTTCACATCGTTGTGCGACAGGCGGTGGTCCGGGCGCGCCTGTTCGCAATAGAGCTGAAGCAGCGCCCATAGCAGGTCGTCCGAGCCGGTGATGGCTTCGTAGTGATCCGCCAGGCCATCCGCGCGGAATAGGTTGTTTTTCGCGAACACCGCAATGGACTTGTCGGCGGCCTCCTGCGCGAAAGCGAAATAGATCTTCTGCTTGCCGGCGGCTATGTCCTTTTCGCGCGCGAGCGACACCAGCAGTGAGATCACCTGCCCGGCGGACTTCGGCCACAGATCGCCGGGATCTTTGGGAAATCCCTCGGCGATGTACCGATCGGCGATTTCCACGGCTGCCTGAAGAAAGCGGTCGTCGCCGGTCTGCTTGTATCGCGTGTAGTTCAGCAGGGCCTTTCCCGACCCGCCGCCGCTGCCGTAGCCCATGGCCCAAAGCGGGGACAAGGTGGTGCTGTCGGTCTGCAGCGATCCATTGCTCGGG
>JAPKZC010001124.1:3196-9188 GCA_026394025.1 Candidatus Solibacter sp. | reverse complement strand
CCAGTGGGGCTCCTTGCGCCTAATTGGATCTGAAACGGGGAAAACGTCTGGTTCGCCAACAAAAGCGGCCCCTTTCACACCCGCAGCCTCATGTCAAGGCTAGTTCCGGCGAGTTCTGCAAGTCCATCACACGAACATTTTATAAATAATTGGCTTGTATTGAGTCACTTGCGAATTTGAGAGGCCAAAAGGCCGGAGTGCGTTTCCTAGTCTATAGATAGGGGGACTCTTGACGAGCAGCGCTTGTAAGGTCCCTCTGAGGCAAGGACATTAGGAGACAGACGGAATGATGCAATTCGATAAAGACGGCGTGACCCTGTTTTACGTTGACGCCAATGGAAAAAAAATCTCACACAACTATATGGAAGGCACTGCCTATGACGAGATGCTGAACGTCAGAAGCGCGCAGATCCAGGCCATCAGGGAAAACACCCAAACCGAGGCCAACTACACCACCGCGCTGGGAAACCTGCAAGCAAGCGTGGACGCTGGCCGTCCCCATGACGCCGCCCCGGCGAAACCGCTTCAGAAAATCGTGAGCGATAACGGCGAGGTGAGCTACACACCGTTTGTGCCGCCCCTGCCCGATCTGGTGATACCGAAAACCATACCCAGCGGACCTATCGCGGCGCCCACGGTGGATAAGCAGGCGATCATGTACAACATGATCCTGGCTATGTTCCGCAAGATGTTTCCCGAAGCGTAGATCCTAATAGGGCACAGAGGAGCACAGACAACTTATGGCAAGAGAGAATTCTATGAAAAGCCTCGGATTGTGGCTGAAAGGATTGGCCGCCGCCGTGATCGGCGGCGCGATAGCGAGCGCCGCCCAGGCCGTGGCGTCGGGCAGCGTGGAGCCGGCGAGTCTGAAGACGGCTGCAATTACCGGCGCGACCCTCACACTGGGCGCGTACCTGACAAAATCTCCGGTGGGCACCAGGTAGGTGGCGCGATTATTCGACAATCGTGACCTGAATCGGGAGCAACTGCATGGTCTGCTCGACCTGAACGTTGAGGATGCCGGATTTCGCTCCCTCGGCGGCGCGCAAGGTGAGGGTAGCCTTGCCGCCCGCCGGGACGGCGGACTTGTCCAGTTTGGCATCTACCCCGAGTGAGGACGCCGGTAATGTCAGTGACATGACGCCGGGCGCTCCATTACTGATCGTCACTTCCGCCGATTCGCCGGCCTTCAGACGGACCGCGTCCTTGTCCAATTGAATCTGTTTGAACAGGAAATCCGCTGACGTGGGGATGTTGGCAAACGATGGCGGCGGCGGTGCGGCACCCTTCGCTGGAAACGCTCCGGGAGTCATCCTGCCCCAGGGAGTGTTGCGCAGGGCGTCCTGATCTACGTACCAGACCCACTTGCCATTCTCCACCTTCCAGGTGCTCGGGGTGGGTACCTTCATTGGCCTGTCGGCGAAGCCGGGCATCATGATGTACTGTTCGCAGACCATCACGGCACTCGCCTTGGTGAAGTTCTCCGAATAGTCGATCCTAGAGAATTCGCAAGAGAGGTACTTGGGCTTATTGCGTGTGTAGAAGAAGTCCTTGGTATCCTCGGCGACCAATTCTTCGGCCTTACGGAACTGGGCGGTGACATGAAGGTCGAAAAACTCCTGGACGCGGGCGCGCAGGGCGGCATCGACATCGGCCGGAGGCTTCGGTTTAAATGGATCGTTCGGTTGCGCAAAGGCAAAAGCGGCAAACAGGGCGAACAGAGCGAAGCGGTACATAGCTACCTCTGATTATAGACGAGCGGACTGAACGGAAAGACGAAACGGCGATCACGCGTTGCATCCCCAATACGGAATTTGGAGGGCCGCACGCGTCAGCAAGCGGCATCCCGATGGTTTGATGCGTTTACCTGACCCGCAGAGTACAATATCACGCGGTCGGGGCAGCCAGCACGGTCGGGCGCTTTGCGGTTACTCTTAGTGGGGAGATGGTTATGACCAAATTCCTATCTATTCTGATTCTGGTCCTGGCCGCTGATTGTTCAGCGGCTGACACCCTGCGTTTGTTGACCTTTAATGTTCGATACCCTGCCTCCGGAGACGGTCCGAACCTCTGGGATTTGCGCCGCGACCTGTTCGTGGAGGCCGTTCGGGCACGCGACCCGGATCTTCTCGGCACCCAGGAACTGTTCCAGATTCAGGGCCGGTACATCGCCGAAAAGCTTCCCCAGTACAAGTGGTTCGGTATCAGCCGGCGCGGCAACCACGAAGACGAACACATGGGCGTGTTCTACAAGGAATCGCGTTTGCAGCTCGTCGAGTCCGGCAACTTCTGGCTGTCGGAGACTCCCGAGATTCCCGGCAGCATGTCCTGGGAAGTCACTCTGCCGCGGATGGTGACCTGGGGAATCTTTGAGTTCAGAGCGACTGGCCAGAAGTTCTATTTCTACAATACCCACTTCCCACATCTCGCCCAGGACGCCCAAGCCAGGGTCCGCTGCGCCCAATTGATCCGCGAGCGCGCCGCCAAATTGCCCAAGGATGTTCCCTTCATTCTCAGCGGCGACTTCAATGCCGCGCCGGGGAGCGAAGCCTACCAGGTACTGGCGGCCGATCTGACGGATGCCTGGACAACCGCGGCCCACAGGTTCGGTCCGGAGGGTACTCTCAGCCAGTTCCGGGGAGCCACCGGCGAGCGGCGCATCGACTGGATCTTTTATCGCGGTATCGGAAAAGTGCTCCAGATCCACACCGACACGGTGAACGAGAGCGGCCGCTACCCGTCGGACCACTACCCCGTTTTCGCCATTCTGGAATTTCGATAATCGAATGGGGCCGCGTGAAAGCTGCGCAGCGGCGCGACCGTCCGCCGCATACTGTTAGGTCTTCAGCTTGTAGAGCCGGTGCGCGTTTTCCCACGTCATCTTTCGAAAGGCCGTCGGCGATACAGTCTTCTGCAGGAGCGCCAAGGTCTCCCGGGCAACGCATTTCCCCGCCATTCGGCTGGCTGTGGGGTTTCCCGCCTGCGAAACGCCGCCGCCTTTGCCGTCCGTGCAGGCGCAGTCACTGCCGAAGATCAACTTGTCCTGGTGCCGCTTCAGGAAATCGGCAGTGAAGTCGGGGTCGCGGGAAAGCGCGTTATTACCGGAGTTCGCCGCCAGATCGCCGAACAGATTGGGATAATCGGAGAGCAACTTGTCCGTCACTCCGCCACGTTTGATCGGCCCGGTTGGATAGGCGGTTTCATTGGCGTCGCCGGCGCTCACGTTGGCCCAGAAGGCGTCGGCGTGTCCAATGAAACGCGTCTTCGGATATGTCTTGAGCATCGCCTCGAAGTTCTTGAATCCGGTGCTGAAGACGCCCTCGGCGGGTGTGTGGGGGACTTCCTGGAAATGGACCAGGATGGGAATACCCAGGTCGGCCGCGAGTTGATACATACGCCGCAACTCCGGCCCGGCCGCCTCGACGTGAAACTTGATTTCACCCAAACCTACAGCGCCGCTCTTCACGGCTTTGGTGAGCACTTCCGCGGCGTCCGGCCTGGTGATGTCGGCGCTGGCAAACCAAGCCAGAAATCTTCCCGAGTATTTCGTCTCCAGCGCCTGCATCTGGTCCGCGGCGTTGCCGCGTGCCAGAGCGACGGCGTTTGAAATACCGCTACCATCCAGGTGCACGATATTCGCTTCGGGGGACGGGCGCAGATGGTGATGGCAATCCACGATGGATGCGCCGGCCCACGGGTCCGGCGCCGCCGGCTGCGCGTAATCCGCACCCGATGCCGCGAGCATCCCCGCTATCGCCTGGGAGAATTGACGTCGATTGATCATCGTCACAAAGCCTATCACACTAAAAGAGAGCCGCGTGGGATCATGGAAGTTCCACCGGATCATGGCTGAACTTAAGGCACTCCCCACCGCCGTACTCATTCATGTCGCCAAGCTGCTAAACGTCCCGCTGAAGGGGATGTTGGCCGTTATCGAACTCCTCGATGGCGGAGCCACCGTGCCCTTCATTGCACGCTACCGCAAAGAGGTGACTGGGAATCTCGACGAGGTCCAGATCCGCGATATCCAGGAGAAACTGGAGTATTTCCGCGAACTGGAGGATCGCCGCGAGACGGTGCTGACGTCGATCCAGGAACAGGGCAGGCTCACGCCGGAACTCAAGGCCAAGATCGACGCAACGCTCGAAAGGACGGAACTCGAGGACCTCTACTTGCCGTACAAACCGAAGCGCCGCACCAAGGCCTCCATGGCGCGCGACAAGGGGCTGGAGCCGCTGGCCCACTACCTCTGGGAACAGAACGATGCCACCCCGCTGGCGCAGATGGCGGCGCAGTTCGGCATACCGGCGGAAGAGGCGCTCGAAGGCGCGCGCCACATTGTCGCTGAGATGATCAGCGAGAATGCCGAGTTCCGCAAGGCGGTGCGCGCCATGATGATGACCGAGGGCCGCGTCACCAGCCGCGCCATCGAAGGCGTGACGGACCCGGAAGGCAAGTACAAGATGTACGCCAGTTACAGCGAGCCGGCATCGAAGATCCCCTCGCATCGCATGCTGGCCATACGGCGCGGTGCCAAGGAGGGAGTGCTGGCCTTCGAGATTGAGCTCGACCCTCAGTTGCCGCAAGCCTGGCTGCGCGCGCGCGTGGTGCGTAAGCCCGGCGATTGGGTGCCGCATCTGGAACGGGCGGTGGAGGATTCCTACGACCGCTTGCTCAACCCCTCCATACAGACCGAGGTGCGCCTGGAGTTGAAGGATCGCTCCGACGAAGAGGCCATCAAGGTCTTTCGCGAGAACCTGGAGAACCTGCTGCTCTCCCCGCCGGCCGGCCGCATGAGCGTGCTGGCAATCGACCCGGGCATTCGCACAGGGTGCAAGCTCGCCGTGGTGGACGATACCGGCAAGTTTCTGGAAGACGCAGTCATCTATCCTTTCCAGCCGAGGAACGATCTGTCGGGTTCCGTGAAGATGCTGGCCTCGCTGATTGCGCGGCACAACGTGCAGGCGATCGCCATTGGCAACGGCACGGCGTCGCGCGAATCGGCGGCCTTCGTACAGGACTTTCTGCGCCAGGCCAACCTGACGAAGGTTTTCAGCGTGACGGTGAGCGAATCGGGCGCGTCAGTGTACTCGGCCTCGGAGATGGCGCGGCAGGAGTTCCCGGATCTCGACCTCACGGTGCGCGGCGCCATCTCGATTGCGCGCCGCCTGCAGGATCCGCTGGCGGAACTGGTGAAGGTGGACCCGAAGTCGATCGGCGTCGGGCAGTACCAGCACGACGTGGATCAGCGGCGCTTGAAGCAGAGTCTGGAGGCGACCGTCGAAAGCTGCGTGAACCGCGTGGGCGTGGATCTGAATACCGCCTCGTGGGCGCTGTTGCGCTACGTGGCGGGGATCACCGAGCGCACCGCGGTCAAGATCATGGAGTTCCGCAACGAGCACGGACGCTTCCGCTCGCGCATGGATCTGATGGCCGTGCCGGGCTTTGGGCCCAAGACGTTCGAACAGGCGGCGGGTTTCCTGCGTATCTCTGGCGGCGGCCACCCGCTGGACATGACGGCGGTGCATCCGGAGTCGTACCCGGTGGTGGAGAAGATTGCGGCCTCGTTGGGCACCACGATTGCCGAACTCATCGCCAGGCCGGAGTTGATAGAGAAGGTCAAGCTGGAGGGCTTCGCCACTGAAAAAGTGGGCATGTACACGCTGGGCGATATCCGCGAGGAGTTGCGCAAGCCGGGGCGCGATCCACGCGAGAAGTTCGTAGCCGCGAAGTGGCGCGACGACGTCCAGCAGATCGCCGACCTCAAGCCCGGCATGACGCTGGAGGGCGTAGTCACCAATGTCACGCGCTTCGGGGCGTTTGTGGACGTGGGGGTGCATCAGGACGGCTTGGTGCACATGAGCGAACTGGCCAACCGTTACGTCAAGGACGCAAGCGAAGTGGTCAAGGTCGGGCAGATCGTCAAAGTGAAGGTGCTGAGTACCGATACCAAGGCCAAGCGGATTGCGCTTTCCATGAAGGCGCTGGACGC